>NZ_DAMADT010000044.1:0-31152 GCF_031997925.1 Lachnoclostridium sp.
CACCACTTGCTATTGGACCAATTCAGCAATTAAAAACCCAGTATCTCGGAAGTTCTAATCCAAGACTTCATACTGATGAAGTCCTAATAGCACTTTCCATCAGTGCAAAAGAGGATGAGAATGCTAGAAAAGCAATGGAACAACTTCCTCATCTAAAAGGTTGTGAAGTTCATACAAGCGTTATTTTATCTGAGGTTGACCGGAAAGTATTTCATAAATTAGGAGTTCACTTAACCTCTGAGCCAACCTATGAAAATAAGAAATTATTCCATTAAATATACACGAATAACACACTACAAAAAAACATGCTACTAAATTGAATAAATATATAACACGAAATGATAGATCACCACAATCCATTAGATTAACACCTAATAATTAATACACTAATTTTATAGCCTTGAACTTTGGTCGCGCAAACACGTTACTAAATTTCAGGGCATTTTTATTTCTTACATTTCATTCATTTCTTACATTTCATTCATTTTTACCTTCAACTGATTCATTCTTTGTATTTAATGGTTTCTTAATATTTGAATTCTCTTAACCATTGAATCTTTCTTATCTTTTACATAAATTTTAACTACTTTTTACTTCATGATGATTGATACATTTTTTTATTATTAATGTTTTAGTTTCCATTATTGCGTGAAAACTAGAACTATTATGATTTTATGTATTTCACTGTAAAAATGTAGCAGAATAAATTTTACACAGATTTTACAAATACACCTATTTTATTTTACAATTATCCTCTATTCTAAAAAAGAATTGGTCTCTGATAGACAAATGATAACTAAATAAAAAAGGAGAATCCTTATGGATATTTTTTCACTATTTACCCTATTAGGCGGATTAGCATTTTTTCTATATGGTATGAATGTTATGGGCGTAGGTTTGGATAAGGTGGCAGGTGGTCGCTTAGAACGACTATTAGAAAAATTAACCTCTAATCCAATTAAATCGGTAGCACTTGGTACTTTTGTTACCGCTATCATTCAATCTTCTTCTGCTACTACCGTTATGGTTGTAGGATTTGTCAACTCTGGCATTATGAAGTTAAGACAAGCAATCGGCATTATCATGGGTGCAAACCTTGGTACTACAGCTACTGCTTGGATATTAAGTCTTGCTGGTTTACAAGGTGACAGTTTTATCGTTAAAATACTAAAACCTTCTTCGTTTGCGCCAATTCTTGCGTTTATCGGAATTTTCTTAATTATGGTTGCAAAGAAGGATAAGAAAAAAGATATCGGAAGTATTATGATTGGATTTGCTTTGCTAATGTTCGGTATGGATGTTATGAGCGGTGCTGTAAAACCATTAGCAGATATTCCAGAATTCAAGAACATACTAACCATGTTTTCGAATCCAATCCTTGGAGTATTAACAGGTGCCATCTTTACAGCTATCATCCAAAGTTCCTCTGCATCGGTAGGTATCTTACAGGCACTTTCCATGACAGGTGGAATCACATTTGGTTCTGCTATCCCAATTATTATGGGTCAAAATATTGGAACTTGTATTACAGCAATGCTTTCTAGTATCGGAGCCAAAAAGAATGCAAAACGTGCTGCATTAGTACACCTTTACTTTAACTTAATTGGTACCGTATTGTTCTTAATCGCATTTTACTCCATACAGTATACCATAGGATTTTCCTTTATTAATGATTCCGTAGATGCCGTATCTATCGCTATTGTTCATACAACATTTAACTTATTAACTACTGCGGTATTACTTCCATTTACTAGAGGACTTGAGAAACTTGCTTGTCTTACATTAAAAGATGATAAAGACACTGCTAATTCAGAAGATACAATCACTGGACTTGATGAGCGTTTTCTTGCATCTCCTGGTTATGCAGTAGATCAGTGTAACGAAGTTACAAAACAAATGGCTGAGCTAGCGAAAGATACTATTCTATCTTCTATTCATCAGCTTACAAAGTATGATGAAAAAATTAGCGATTCTATTATGGATAACGAGAATAGAGTTGATAAATTTGAGGACATGCTTGGAACCTATCTTGTTAAATTAAGTAGTAAAGAACTGTCCTTAGGCGATAGTAATTTAGTTTCTATGTTTTTACATTCCATTGGTGATTTTGAACGTATTAGTGATCATGCGGTAAATATCTTAGATCTTGCCAAGGAGATTAATCAAAAATCGATTAATTTCTCTAAAGAAGCACAAGATGGATTAAACGTAATGACAGATGCTGTGACTGATATTTTAAATATGACAATAAAAGCGTTTGTTACCGATGATCTTGAATTAGCTAAAAAAATCGAACCACTGGAAGAAGTAATAGACCTCTTAAGAAAAGAACTCAAAGATCGTCATATTAGAAGACTTCAAAAAGGACAGTGTACAACAGAACTTGGTTTCGTTTATACCGATCTCTTAACAAACTTTGAGCGTGTATCTGACCACTGTTCTAACATTGCAGTAAGTATGCTACAGTTGAATGAAAACAGCTTTGATACCCATGAATATCTTCATGATGTAAAATTCACGGGAGAGCGCTATTTTACAGAACAATTTGAGGCAAACAAGAAAAAATATGCTTTACCAGAAGTAAACGAATAAAGATATCATTTACTAAAATACAATGAACAAGAAAAAGCGCTATTGTGAACTTTTCCTTGTCATAAAAAACAAAAAAGTAAGGTGTTAACGTTACAACAGCACCTTACTTTTTTATTTATTTATCGATGGAAACTCTATAGTAACCGTGGTCCCCACCATCACTTCACTTTTTAATGTAATTTTTGCATCATGCTTTGCAACGATATGCTTTACAATCGCAAGTCCAAGTCCTGTTCCACCAGTTTGTTTCGACCGACTTTTATCTACTCGATAAAAACGTTCAAATACCCGGGTAGAATGTTCTTTGGGAATTCCAATTCCAGTATCCTCTACCGTAAGAACTACTTTCTCATCTACATGATAAGTAACTATCTTTACTGTACCACCCTTTTTATTATACCGAATTGCATTGTCGCAAAGATTAGTTATTAACTCTTCCATCATATTTCTATTAGCATATAAAAATACCGAATTACCAATTAATCTTAGCTCTACCTCATGATTTTTTGCAGTTATTCTAAGAGTATCAACACAGTTTTTTGCTATTTCATATAAATCTAACTCTTCCTTACTAACCTCCTCATCCGCAATATCAAGCTCTGATAACTCAATGATATCATTGATGAGATGAAGTAACCTAGTAGCATTCTTTCGGATTTCTTTTGCAAAACGTATGGAATCCTCAGGTGTTGCAATTCCTTCCTCAATCAGCTCAGAATATCCCGTGATAGCAGTTAGTGGAGTTTTTAACTCATGCGATACATTTGCAGTAAATTCTTGGCGGATTTTTTCACTATGCTCCAAATCCTTTAACTGTTTGTGAATACTACTATGTTGATCCTTAATCATCGTAGCAAATGGTTTTAACTCTTCATAGGGAATCTTTTCGCTGAACTCCGTAATTTGTGCTAATTCTTCTGCCATATTCTCAATTGGGCGAATGATCCTCTTTGTAAGATAATGTGCAAGTATCAAGCAGATAAATAAAAGTACCACTGCACCAACTAAAATGATTGGTAAGGCTTCATAAAATAAAGCAATCATTCCATTTGCATCTTTGGCAACTCGTAATACATAATAATCCCCTATTAGCTTAGCATAATAGTAAGTATTCTTCCCGATCGTTTTCGATAGTCGAATATCTTTTCCAATGCCTTCTTCTAAAGCCTCTACAAACTCTGGACGCTCTTTGTGATATTCTATATGTATGGAAATCGCATCACTGTCATATAAGACCTCTCCATCACGATTCATGAGTGTCACACGAAGTAAATCTTTTGATGGAGCCTGGATGCCTTTCTCAAAATTTCCGTCTTCAAACAAAACCTCCATAACCTTAAGGTTTGTTTCTAAATCACTAAAGATTTGTCTCTGAAATATCATAGAATAGACGAACATTGCAAGCATTGAGGTGACTACAATGGCAATGCCGCCTACTACACATAACTGTACCGTTATCCTTTTTTTCATACTCATAGGACTTCCTCCTATTTGTTAGTCCCCGATTTTATACCCGACGTTACGGACAGTTTTTATAATGTCTCCACCGGCTCCTAATTTATGTCGTAACGTTTTTATGTGCATATCTACTGTTCTGCTTTCTCCCTCGTAATCAAATCCCCAAACACGCTCCATAATTCGATCCCTGGATAAAACAATTCCTTGATTCTCTAGAAGGTATCTAAGAAGTTCAAATTCCTTATAAGTGAGTTCACAGCTTTCAGAATCCACGGTTACGCTATGCTTTTCAACATGTAAGGACACATTATGAAAACTAAGAGAGCCAGAGTTTTGACCGGTACCTCCTGCACGGCGTAGTAATGCTTTCACCCGAGAAACTAATTCCATTATACCAAATGGTTTCGTAATATAATCATCAGCGCCAAGATCTAGTCCCTTGACCTTATCCATCTCCGTGGTTTTTGCTGTTACCATCATGATAGGAATACTCTCAGTTTTTGAATCCTTTCTTACATTAGAAAGAATACTAAGTCCATCTTCATTTGGTAGCATAACATCTAGTAAAATTAAATCTGGAATCTCTTTCTCTAAAGCTTTATATAACTCTTCTCCGGTTTCAAAAACTTCCACCTCAAATCCGCTATTCCTTAGTGCGTACCCTTCGATTTCTCGAATATTTCTATCATCTTCCACAATATAGATCAATGCTTTTACCTCCGTAGCCATTTCTTAACCCCCTACTACATTAGTTTTTGCTCATTTATGACAAGCTGAAATTTTAAATTTAACTTTTCAGCTGCCCTCCTGCATAAAAGCATTCTTCCCATGAATATTTCAAAATAATCCATCACAGCACAAATAGAAGTATCTACCATTAGTTTTAATTCAATCATCGTCTTATCTTCATTAATCGTTGTTTCTGATTTTTTAACAGAGTAATTCACACGATCATGAATATCAAATTTTGCGATATCTTGATTACGCACTCTGGTATCCCTAACATCTGTTTTATCTGCTAAGATCAGAGCCGCAGAAACTGGATTCACTGGAAATGCTGTAGATTCATCATGATTTCCTATCGCTGTAATAATTGTCGCAATCTCGTCTGCACCTGCACCCATCTTGTCAAGAATACGAAATGCCATAACAGCACCGCTTTGCGCATGATCAATACGATTAATGACATTGCCGATATCATGGAGATATCCAGCAATCTGAGCTAGTTCTGCTTCACGTTCTGAATAGCCAAGCGTTAATAAGATATCTCTTGCTGTAAATGCTACCTTCCTAACATGTGCAAAACTATGCTCTGTATATCCAAGTGCTATTAAGGTTTCATCTGCCTTTTTTATATAAGTATTTACCGCTTCATTTTTCACTATATTTTCAAATGTAATCACTTAAGTCCTCCATCTGCTGCTTCGCCTGTATCTTACAACTGTGCTTGCATACGTTTTTATTTATAGTATTACTTAAGTTTACAAATTCAATTATAACATTTTATTTATTTTACACAACCTATTATCAAATCTACAAACTCTACATATTTGCCTTAATCTCAGGTAATCTTACGGTAAAAGTAGAGCCAACATTTAATTTGCTTTCTAATGTAATATTACCACCATAAAAATTCACAATATGTTTTACTATGGAAAGACCTAAACCAGTTCCATCTACTTTACGGCTTCTTCCCTTATCCACTCGGTAAAAGCGTTCAAACACTCTTACCCTCGATTCTTTCGGAATTCCAATCCCCGTATCCTTCACTTCAATTAGCAAGTCTCTTCCTATGGTAGTTATCGTAACATAAACCATACCATTTGGCTTATTATACTTAATTGCATTCCCAATCAGATTCAACAATAATTCTCTCATATGTTGCTTATTTGCTTTTATAATTGCTGGCTTACATTCGGTTTGCAAATCTACTCCTTGTTTTGCAGCAATAGGTTGTAGAGTCTTAATAATATCCTGTAAAAGCATTGCCATTCGAATTTCTGTTGTTTCAATCTCATAATCCCTTGTTTCTAGTCTTGATATTAATAAAATATCATTGATGAGATTCGTCATACTCTCTGTTTCTGTTAATATTCGTTTCAAAAACTCCTCACGGGTAGCTTCATCGGGTGTAAATTCGCTCAATAAAATTTCTGTATATCCGCGAATAGAAGTAATTGGTGTTTTTAATTCATGAGACGCATTCGAGAAGAATTCCTGACGTACCATGCGCTCAAACTCAATTTCTTCTGTATACTTTTCAACAGATTCAGACATCTTTTTTGCTGACTGGGTAATAATATTTAGCTCTTCATATGGTGTATTCGGCAAGGATAATTCTGGATTCTCCTCCTTATAATTATCCATAATATATGCAATTTGCTGTAAAGGCTTAGTAATCGTCTTTGTCAACTTATCTGCCATCACAACTGCTAATAAAGCTGACACAGTAATACTAATCATAATGGATGGAAGTAGCCAAAACAGATATTCTGAATTTCCTGAATATGGGATCGCAATTCTTAAAATATAATCTGATTTACTAGAAGTTACAGCAGTATAGAGCATCTGTGTTTTTATTGTAGTAGAATACCTCTTTGCATAACCAATACCATCACTTAAGGCTTTTTGTACTTCCTCACGTTCGAAATGATTTTCTAAGTTTTCAATATCCATAGTCCCAGTGTCCGCGATAACATCTCCCTTAGCATCTAGAATGGTGTACCTTGCTTGTTTCTGGTCCAAAGTAGTTGATAAAATTTTTATCTGATTCATTAACGGCTCGGTATAATCAAGCGAATTATCAAGCATGATCAGACTTAATCTCATGTCTTCCTTTGTATTCTTATGCATGGTATTACTAACTGTTGTATAAAATAAGATACCGCTAAACACCATAGCTCCTACCATCACTAGAATAAATCGTTTAATAATCGCTTTTCTCATAGTACCAATCCTTTGCCACTTATAAAATACGCACATTATTAAGGGAACCCGTTTCATGGAATTCTGTCCATTCGCAGATATTTACTGCATGATCCCCAATTCTCTCCATGTACTTTGCTATCATTAAAACGTCAATGTAGCTATCCGCATTTTCACCACTATTTTTCATTGCTTCAATGACTGTACTTTTCACTTCATTGAATAAGTCATCGACAATGTCATCTTTTTTTATTGTAGTCCTTGCTGCCTCAGTATTGCAGGAAATAAATGCATCTACCGCATCATGCACCATTTCTTTTGCTACTTGTGCCATCTTTGGTATTGCACTTACGATACTATACGTATTTTGTTTGATATTACGAAGAATTAATTCTGATATGTCTGCCGCATGGTCTCCGATACGTTCCATATCGGTTACTACCTTAAGAGCAGTAGTCACAATTCTTAGGTCTTTTGCTACTGGCTGCTGACGAAGAATTAAAGAGAGACATCTTGATTCGATCACTCGTTCCATATCATTAATGGTACGATCTCCTTGAATAATCTCCGTTGCAAGAGTTTCATCTTCATTTTCAAATGCTTTGATTACTTTATCAATTGCTGATTCTATTAAAGTACCCATATCTCTTAAATTATTATTTAATATTGTTAACTCATACTCAAAACTTACTCTTGGTGCCATATTAATTATCCTCCATTCAGGGCAATTGCGCTTACTAATTATGATAGCATATTAGTACGTTATCGCAATATGTTTCATTGAAAAATTTTTTTTCATTGAAAATCCTTTTTCATTGAACATACTTTTTCTTTGATAATGCCTGTTCAATTTACCCATATTCTTTTATCAGCCAAATCTACCTGTAATATAATCCTCTGTTCTCTTGTCTGTAGGTCTTGTAAATAATGTTTCCGTTTCAGCAAATTCAACCATATCTCCCACTAAGAAAAATGCTGTATAGTCAGAGATACGTGCTGCTTGTTGCATATTATGAGTTACGATAGCAACGGTATACTTTTCTTTTAAATCACTCATTAAGTCCTCAATCTTTAAGGTTGAGATCGGATCAAGCGCTGATGTTGGTTCATCCATTAATAACACTTCTGGTTCTACTGCAAGCGCTCTAGCAATACATAGTCTTTGCTGCTGTCCACCAGACAAGCCAAGAGCAGATTTCTTTAAACGGTCTTTTACTTCATCAAACAATGCTGCTCCACGTAAGGATCTCTCAACAATTTCATCCAATTCTGCTTTTCCTTTAATTCCATGGATTCTTGGTCCATAAGCTACATTATCATAAATACTCATAGGAAATGGATTTGGTTGCTGAAATACCATACCAACTTTTTTTCGAAGTAATGTAGTATCTACCCGATCTCCATAGATATCCTCACCGTCAAGAAGAATCTGTCCAGTAATCTTAACACCATCGACATAATCATTCATACGATTTAATGTCTTAAGAAATGTTGACTTACCACAACCGGAAGGACCTATAAAAGCGGTAATCGATTTTTCCTTGATGTCCATGTTAATACCTTTAAGTGCATGATTAGTTCCATAATATAATTGTAGATCTCTTGTTATAATCTTATCTTTACTCACTTTATTACCTCCGATTCACGTCAAACTTACGTGCTAAGACTTTTGTTAGAATATTAATACCTAAAACTATCGTTAACAAGACAACAGCAATACCGAATGCTTTGTCATATTCTGCTTTTGTCATACTAAGATAGAGCTGGATGGTTAATGTTCCGCCTGGTTGAGTTACCTTCGTTATCAATCCTTCCCCATATTCACCAAGTTGCGGTAATAAGTATCCACTACCTGCGGTAAATAAAAGAGCTGCGGACTCTCCGACAATTCTTCCTATGGCAAGGATGATACCAGTAATAATCCCTGGCATTGCTGAAGGTAATAAAATCGTTCTAATCATATGCCATTTGGTTGATCCCATACCGAGAGCGCCATCACGATAGCTTTTCGGAACCGTCTTTAATGCTTCTTGTGTATTTCTTGTAATAAGAGGAAGCACCATTAAACTTAAAGTTAGGGCTCCGGTTAATAAGGAGTAAGATAATCCAAGGGTAGTACCGAAAAATACCATACCAAATAAACCAAAGATGATCGATGGAATACCACTTAATGTCTCCGTAGTAAATTCAATTAATTGAACCACTTTTCCCGGCTTCGCGTATTCATTCAGATAAATCGCTGCACCGATACCAATAGGGGTTACTAATAATAAGGTTAAAATGACAATGTACAAAGTATTAATAATATTTCCTGCGATACCAAACGTTCCTTTTATGGCACTTGGTGCAGTCGTTAGAAACTCCCAGTTAACACTTTTGATTCCACGAATAAAAACATATGCTACAATACCAACAAATAACGCAATAGCGATTCCTGCGCAAAGAAGGGTAAAACCGATTAGAATCTTATCTTTCGGTCTTCTTCTTTTTTCATAAATACTAATTTTTCTATCCATCTTACTTAAGTTGAAAGAATATCTTATCTTTCAACCTTACCTCCCTTCTTAAGAATTCTATTTAAGGAAAGGTTTATAATCATAATAAACACAAACAATACTAAGCCGATTGTAAAGAGGACTTGACGATGAGTTCCTTGAGAATATGACATCTCACTAACAATCGCTGTTGTTAAGAAACGTACTGAATTAAATGGAAGCGGAATATTTACAACACTACCACTTACTAAACTTATCGCCATTGCTTCACCAATCGCACGACCGATACCTAATATAATTGCTGTTACGATACCAGACTTAGCTGCAGGAAGTAATACTTTCGTTATTGTTTGCATTTTTGTAGCTCCAACTGCTAGGGAAGCATTTTTCAAAGAAGCAGGAACTGCTCGCAGTGCAGAAGAACTAATGCTAATTACAGTTGGTAATATCATGATTGCTAATACTAGAACTGCAGATATTAAGTTAGCTCCACCAGTAAATACATGTGTTGTTGAATCTTTGAATAAATATATTTCTAACTGATACATGAGAGGATTTAATATTAACATACCAAGTAAACCATATACAACGGACGGAATTCCTGCTAGTAATTCTACCGCTGGTGTTATGATTGCTGCTACTTTTTTACTCGCGATTTCTGTTAAAAACACTGCGGTACCAACGCCAATTGGCACACCAATTAAGATTGCTGCAAACGTACCAACGATGGAAGTTAATATTACATATGCGATACCAAAGCTAGGTTCTGCTGCCGTAGGTTTCCATACGGTACTAAATAGAATTTCTTTTAAGCCTACCTTTAATATCGCTGGTACACCATTAATAATCATATAGAGTGAGATTGACGCCACTGCAAGAACAGCAGCAAAAGCGCATGTAATAAAAATGCCATGCGCAATCTTCTCTACTTTATCAGTAGCTTTATGATACATCCCGCCATGTATCGAACTACTTACTGGCATTGTTTTTTCATCTTTCTTTTCTTTCATACACTGCCTTCCTCTTTCCATAGCTTTCTAAACCTAAGTACTTAGCTGCATAGGATGTAGGCTCCTATGCAACCATTGATTTGTTCTTATTTCTTCTTATTTTCTTCTATAAGTTTTTCAAATAGTTTATCTTACTTATTCTCTTCCTAATCTACGGTGATTAAACCTACCGCTTTAATTATTGCTTTTCCATCTTCTGAATGCATATAATCGAAGAACGCTTGAACTAATTCACTTTGCTCACTGATATCACCTTTCGTTGCCATAACAAATGGTCTGCTTAAGAAGTAATTACCAGCCTTAATATTCTCTGCCGTTGGATCTACACCATCTAAAGCTGCAGCAATTACACTATCATTAACAACATCAAGTGATACATATCCGATTGCACCAGGTATAGAAGCAACCTTTGCCATTACAGCACCTGTATTATCTAATTCATTTGCATATGCACACTGATCTTCAATTTTTAAGATTTCTTCAAATGCTCCTCTAGTACCTGAACCAGCTTCTCTACCGATAACAACAATTGGTTGATCATTGCCACCTAACTCCTTCCAATTACGGATAGTACCTGTATAAATACCAACTAACTCATCCTTGGTTAAGTTTGTAACTGTATTCGATTTATCAAGCACTACGGCAATACCATCAATTGCTACGATATTTTCAACTGCTCCGGCTTCTTTCTCTGCATCATTTAAATTTCTGGAGGAATTACCGATGTCTGCGGTTCCTTTTAAAACTGCCTCGATACCTGCACCAGAACCAACGAATTCAGGTGTTACTATTACACCACCATTTTTACTCATAAAATCTTCTGCTACTGCTCTACTTAACTTCTCCATAGATGTAGAGCCTATTAACATAATAGAGCCGCTTAATTTTTTGTTTGCTTGGTTTTTATCTCCTGCTTTTGTAGGTTCGTTTATTCCACCTTGATTATTTGAATTTGAATTATTTAAATCCTTATTATTATCATTTTTACTACAACCAGTAAGCACTCCTCCGATTAATGCAACGCAACAAGCCACAACTGCTGCCTTCTTCATAAATTTTCTCATCATTATAATTAATCTCCTTCTACAATGGCTTTTATTTTTTATTCTTTCCTTTTTACAGTTTTAATTTAACATAAAAAAAATATACAAACAATCATACTAGTGTATAAGTTATGTGAAATCTATGTAAAATTACAGATTATTATTTCTTGTTAAAATAATAAAAATAAGTAGTAAATCGTACTTTTTCAGCAGGAGCTTGAACTCCTGTTGAAACAGGAGATTCCTTCCATGATGAGGTTAAAAAATGGGATACCCCCAGATATTAAGATATGATCCTTAATACATTAGGGTATCCCATTTCTATATTATTATAAACAATATGCTTTATTACTTTTAAGCAAAATGCTTTCGGGAGTTAACACTACGAACAGATACACTCTTCAAATGCTTCGGTTCTCATTGGTCTTCCGAAATAGTAACCTTGCACCATATCACAATCCATTCGTTCTAGAAAAGCAACCTGTTCTTTTGTCTCAACTCCTTCACAAAGAACAGTCATATTCATTAGCTTCGCCATTCGTATGATACTTTTAATTACTACTTCCTCTTTTTTTGAAATAATATTATCGGTTAAAAAATCCTTGTCCAACTTTAAAATATCAAACTCTAAATTCATTAAAAGATTTAAAGAAGAATATCCTGAACCGAAATCATCCATCGATACTTTAAATCCATAATTCTTTAATTCAATTAATGTTTCTTTGGCTTGCTCTGAGTTTTCTAAAAAGATATTCTCTGTCAGTTCAAATTCAAGATATTCCGGAGCTATTCGATGTTGCTCTACTAAACAGATCACTTTTTTCGCAAAATTATCTTGCTTTAAATGTGCTCTTGAAACATTCACTGAAATAGGAACAACCTCTTTTCCATGCTTCATTCTATGCAACAAATATTCACATACTTTATCGTAGACATAAAAGTCTAATTTTGTAATGAAGCCATTCTGTTCAAAAATCGGTACAAATTCATTTGGATATACCACAGTTCCGTCTGGACGTGACCAACGAACCAACGCTTCTGCCCCAACCGTTCTTTTTGTTTTCAAATCGATCTTAGGTTGTAATTCAAAATAAAACTCATCATTCTTTAAAGCTTCCTCGGCAGTACTTGTAATCCGATAGTATTTTTTTCGCTCTGCTTCCATGTCTTTATTAAAAATAACACAAATTGTTCGATTGAATTTTGCTATTTTTCTGGCTTGATTCGCATTATCAATATAGGTTTGTATATCTAAATTCTTGTTATCAATCAAAACGACTCCTGAAACAATATGAATTGAGGATTCTGGATAGATGCTTTGTATCTTTTTTTGGAAGCTGTAATTAATCATCTGTAATTCTTGAATTAATTTTCGCTCGATTAACGGTTCCTTAAGAATAGTCATGCCAATAAAATAATCAGAAAAGATGCGGCAACCAATGATATAACTAGAGCTGTATGACATAAAATGCTGTTTAAATAAGCGTAATACCTCATCTCCCGCAGCATATCCATAAGTTTCATTAAAGTATTTAAAATTATTAATATCTTCATAAAACATTATGTACTGATTATTGGAGTCATTTTTGTAAATGAACTCCGCTTGTTCTAAAAAGGAATCATACTTCATTAGTCCTGTTATTGGATCATATAAAGTAACTTGCTCAATGCGTTTTTGTGCCTCCTGATTTGCTCTACATACTAAGAAAAAGTTTTCAAGAATTCGTTTGGTCTGTAAAAAAGCACTAATCTCCTCTGGAGAAAAACTTTCTATCTTATTTCTTGTTTCAAAATTTATAAATCCAATAAAATTATTATTTTGTTTAAGAGCACATAATATCATGTTATCCCCTTTGTTTTGCTTCAAAGATGATATCATTTTCTTTGCTTCTTTGAATCCTTTGAGTTCTTCATATGTAAATATCTCCTCAGATTGATCCATACGTTTAAAAAAAATATTTTTCTGTTCTTCAGAAAAGGAAAAGATATGATTTCGCATTGGCTCAATATCAGACGTATACCATTCATATGTTGCCATAAAACATGGTAAATTTCGTTGCTTTTCTAAAACGGTAATATGACTTAATGAAAATTTTTCCCCTACCTTTTTTAAAAGAAGAGAAATAGCTTCTGACACATCATTTACTCCGCTCATAATGTCCAAGGCATAGCTCGATAATTCTAGGGTAAACTGCGTTACTAACACATCCTTGTTATAGGTCATTTGTTCCTCCTTTTTAAGTCATGCACCTACCATATTATTATAAGTAATTGCTCTTGTTACCCACTTTTTCGAATACATTCTCATTCATGTTCTATATTGGTTTCTAACTATCATTAGCATATCTTATTGTATTTCGTCGAATCTTATAAAATTATAACATATTTAGCAAATTCTAACAAGTTAAAAGGAAAATTTTTTCATAAATTTTCATAATTCGTTAGAATGTGTGCCCATACAGGTACCTAGAAAAGAGGTTCCCAAATACTAATTTTGGGAACCCCTAATTCATAATCTAATTGTTATCGGCGAATGATAACTATAGACTATTTAAAAAATTATACTGTTATAAATTTTAGTAGAACCTTCTGAAAGGTTCCTGTTGCCTTTGAAATACACATACCTTTGAACATGGTTTTAAACATACATCACATGCATTATTTAGCGCAAAAAATTCATCTAAAGTCATGTCAAAACAGTCAAGAATTTCTCCAATAGATTCGCATTCTCCTACTGTATACATCATAGTATTCCTTTTTCTCGGAGCTTTACAAACTGGCTCTTCTGGGCACGCTGGGCAGACTGGTTTTTCATATTCTGGTTCTACTGGGCATTCTGGGGTTACTTCACATTCTGGTTGTATTGGACAGACTGGAACTTCACATTCTGGGCACATTGGACATTCTGGGCACGTTGGACAGACTGGGCACGTTGGGCAAACTGGGCACGTCGGACAGACTGGTGTAACCTCTGGTCTCTCAGGTATAATTGGTATTATAACAATATTGTTATTGTTAATGTTCTCTTCCTTTATAATTGGGAAAATAGGGCGAAGAGGAGGTCTTTGTGGTCTTTCAGGTCTCGGAACCGGAGGTACCGGCTTAGGAACTTCGATTGGTGGTACTGGTTGCACCGGTGGAATGATTGGTCTTGGTGGTACTGGTATCGGCATCGGAGGTGGTATCACTGGTGCTGGTGGTGCTGGAGACACTGGTGGTACTGGCTGTACCGGTGGCATTACTGGTGGTATTGGTGCTATAGGTGGAACTGGTCTCACTGGTGGCACTGGAACCTCTTCAGGAATTCTAGGAATACAAATTACCTGACCAATCTGTAAATTATAAACATCAACATTAGGGTTTGCACGCATAATGAGAGCTAGTGGAACTTTAAATTCTAAGCTTAACTTATAAAGCGTATCTCCTGCTTGAATAGTATATAAAGTACCATCTTCACATGGTGGTACTGGAGGCATTACTGGTGGTGCCGGTTTAGGTGGTGCTGGCTTTGGTGGTACTGGCTTTGGTGGTGCTGGCTTTGGTGGTGCTGGCTTTGGTGGTGCTGGTCTTGGTGGTACTGGTCTTGGCGTCACTGGCGGTACCGGTCTTGGTGGTACTGGTGCTACTGGTGGCATCACTGGTGGTACTGGTCTTGGTGGTACCGGCGCTACGGGTGGCATCACTGGTGGTACTGGCTTTGCTGGCGGTACCGATGGTGGTACTGGAGCAGAAGCACCTGGAATACAAACACGCTGTCCAATTTGAAGGTTATATGCGTCTACATATGGATTTGCACGAATAATCGCATCCATCGAAACATTATATTGCAAACTTAACTTATAAAATGTATCCCCAGACCTAATCACATGAAATACACCTTCACATGTCATTGGCCTCTCTGATGGTTTACTTGGAGTTGTCTTCGGCTGAGCAGGCATCATAGGGGGTACTGTATTTCCTGATCTTGCTTGTATTGCTGGTGTTGATGACATCGATGTAGTTGGTGGCATAGGAGTTGCCGGCGTTATTGGTGGCATAGGAGCCGGCATTGTCGGTTGCATAGGAGTTGCCGGCATTGTCGGTTGCATAGGAGTTGCCGGCGTTGTCGGTTGCATAGGAGTTGCCGGTTGCATAGGAGTTGCCGGCGTTGTTGGTGTTCCAGTGATTACATTAGGAATACAGATACGCTCCCCAATCTTAAGATTGTATACATCCATATATGGATTAGCACGAAGGATATCTTCCAGTGGAACCTTATAATATCCACTTAATTTGTATGGCGTATCACCGGACTTAATCGTATGAATAGTTCCATTACATGAATTTTGGTCCATAGCAGTCCTTGATAGAAATAGTATCATGATAATATATGAAATAAAGGTCTATTATGTGATGATATGTATCCACATTCTTATATTTTTGTCAAGTTAGAAAACAGCTAAAATTTTGTTATGATTTCGTTAACTTTTACAATTTGGGGATTATTCGGTTGAACTAAAGATCTGGGTGTCGTATAATAAGTAATTGGTATATTATGATAATCACCAATTTATGGCTAATTATGTAAAAATCATTGATAGATTATCCATGGTTTTAGAACGAGAGGTTTATTATGACAAAATCCAACTATTCCTTAGGAATCGATATCGGTTCCACGACGGTAAAAATCGCAATTTTAGACATCAACAATCAAATGATATTTTCTGATTATGAGCGTCATTTTGCCAACATACAAGGTACTCTTGCGGACTTATTAACTCGTGCAAACTCTGCACTTGGTAATCTTACGGTAGCACCTGTAATAACCGGTTCCGGCGGATTGGCGATTTCAAAGCATCTTAATGTTCCTTTTGTACAAGAAGTTGTTGCAGTTGCAACCTCTTTAAAAGATTATGCACCACAAACAGATGTTGCTATTGAGCTCGGTGGAGAAGATGCCAAAATAATCTACTTTACAAATGGTATTGAACAACGAATGAATGGTATCTGTGCCGGTGGAACCGGTTCATTTATTGATCAAATGGCAACTCTTTTAAAAACAGATGCTGCCGGTTTAAATGATTATGCAAAAAACTATCAAGCGATTTACCCAATTGCAGCACGCTGTGGTGTATTTGCAAAATCAGATATTCAACCATTAATTAATGAAGGCGCAACAAAACCTGATCTTGCAGCTTCGATTTTTCAAGCTGTAGTGAATCAAACGATTAGTGGTCTTGCTTGTGGTAAACCAATTCGTGGTAATGTAGCGTTCCTTGGCGGACCTTTGCATTTCTTATCTGAACTAAAAAATGCTTTTGTTCGTACACTTAATTTAACGAAAGAACAGACAATTGCACCGGAACATTCCCATTTGTTTGCTGCGGTTGGCTCTGCAATGAATTATAATTCATTATTAACCACTTCACTTCAAACATTAGTTGACCATTTAACGACAGGAATCTCTTTGGATTTTGAAGTCAATCGAATGGATTCGTTGTTTGATAACGAAGAAGCTTATGAGATGTTCTTACATAGACACAATACTCATACTGTAAAAAAAGGTGACTTATCCACCTATCAGGGCAATTGCTATCTTGGAATCGACGCTGGTTCTACGACAACGAAAGTAGCCCTTGTTGGTGAGGATGGTTCCCTATTATATTCTTTCTATAGTAATAATAACGGAAGCCCTTTAAAGACTACAATAAAGGCGATTAAAGAAATCTATACGTTATTACCTGAGAATGCTAACATTGTTAGAAGTTGCTCCACTGGCTATGGTGAAGCTTTAATAAAATCTGCCTTGATGCTTGATGAAGGTGAAGTTGAGACGGTAGCACACTATTACGCTGCTGCCTTCTTTGACCCGAAGGTAGACTGTATCCTAGACATTGGTGGACAGGATATGAAATGTATTAAAATTAAAAATGGAACCGTAGACAGCGTACAACTGAACGAAGCTTGTTCTTCTGGTTGTGGTTCTTTCATTGAAACCTTTGCGAAGTCCTTAAATTATGAAGTTGCGGATTTTGCTAAGATTGCTTTGTTTGCTAAAAACCCAATTGATCTTGGCTCTCGTTGTACTGTTTTTATGAATTCTAAAGTAAAACAGGCGCAAAAAGAGGGTGCAACTGTTGCTGACATCAGTGCTGGTCTCGCTTATTCTGTCATTAAAAATGCACTTTATAAGGTTATTAAAATAGCAGATCCAAAAGATCTGGGTACTCATATTGTAGTTCAAGGTGGTACCTTTTATAATGATGCGGTTTTAAGAAGTTTTGAACGAATCTCCGGTTGTAAAGCAATTCGTCCGGATATTGCAGGTATCATGGGTGCCTTCGGTGCCGCACTTATTGCAAGAGAACATTACAGTAGGGAAGAAACCACTATGCTTCCTATTGAGCGTATTAACGAACTTAAATTTGATTCAAGCATGTCTCGTTGTAAAGGATGTACAAACAGCTGTCTGCTCACAATTAATAAGTTTACTGGTGGAAGACATTTTATTTCTGGTAACCGTTGTGAAAAAGGTATCGGGAAAGAAAAGAACAAGGATAATATTCCAAATCTTTATGAATATAAACTCCACCGCTATATGGATTATGAGCCGCTTGCGAAAGACCTCGCTCCTCGTGGTGTAGTCGGCATTCCTCGTGTCTTAAATATGTATGAAAACTATCCTTTCTGGTTTACCTTCTTTACAAAGCTTGGATATCGAGTAGAACTCTCTCCGGAGTCTACAAGAAAGATATATGAGCTTGGTATTGAATCGATTCCAAGTGAATCCGAGTGTTATCCAGCAAAAATCGTACATGGACACATTATGTGGTTAATTAAACAGGGAATCCCTTATATTTTCTATCCTTGTGTACCTTATGAAAGAAAAGAGATTTCTGATGCTGGTAACCATTATAATTGCCCTATTGTAACTTCTTATGGAGAGAATATAAAGAACAATATGGAGGAAATAAAATCCGAAAATATCTGTTATCAAAATCCATTTCTCTCCTTTGAAAATAAGGAAATACTGACGAACCGTTTAGTGGAATATCTACTTGCAGAGCAACGAATGGTCTCTCAATCTAGCTTCGATTATACAAGTGAGTTTGCATGTACGAATAACTTTTCCAATAATAAAATTACAGAAGCAGAAATCCGTGTTGCTGCTTTCCTTGCTTGGGCTGAATTAGAAGAAGCCAGAGAAGATATGAAAAAGCAAGGCGAACAAACGATGGAGTATTTAAGAAAAACTGGACGTATGGGTATCGTTCTCGCTGGACGTCCTTATCATGTTGATCCTGAAATAAATCATGGTATTCCAGAATTAATTAACTCGTATGGAGTTGCAGTCCTTACAGAAGATAGTATATCTCATCTTGGAACTGTTGAGCGACCAATGATTGTTGTAGATCAATGGATGTATCATAGCCGTTTATATGCTGCTGCCTCGTATGTCAGAACTCAGCCAAACCTACAACTAATACAATTAAACTCCTTTGGTTGTGGACTTGATCCAGTTACAACAGACGGTGTAAGTGATATCCTAACAAGTGCAGGAAAGATCTATACGGTACTAAAAATTGACGAAGTTAATAATTTAGGTGCGGCAAGAATTAGAATCAGGTCACTCCTCTCAGCGGTGAGTGATCGTAATCGAAAGCACATTGAAACGAAAGTAGAATCTCCTGCTTATCACCGTGTCGTTTTTACAAAAGAAATGCGAAAGGATTATACCCTATTAGCTCCGCAGATGTCTCCAATTCATTTTGATTTCCTTGAGCCTGCCTTTAACTCCTGTGGATATCACCTTGAAGTCCTAAATAATGACAACAAGGCTGCGGTGGATGCTGGTCTTAAGTACGTAAATAACGATGCCTGCTACCCATCCTTAATGGTTGTAGGTCAGATTATGGATGCTCTTCTTTCTGGAAAATACGATCCTGATAAGGTTGCTGTTATGATCACTCAAACAGGTGGAGGCTGCCGTGCGACCAATTACATCGGTTTTATTCGAAGAGCATTAAAGAAAGCTGGTTTTGAGCAAATACCTGTTGTATCCATTAGTACTTCAGGGCTAGAGAAGAATCCAGGCTTTGAGATTAATTACAATATGATAGTTCGCGCAGT
Organism: Lachnoclostridium sp.; assembly: GCF_031997925.1. Lineage (NCBI taxonomy): Bacteria > Bacillati > Bacillota > Clostridia > Lachnospirales > Lachnospiraceae > Lachnoclostridium > Lachnoclostridium sp. The sequence goes on from NZ_DAMADT010000044.1 coordinate 19,633, forward strand.
ACAAGCACTTGTTTACGGAGATATCTTTATGAAAGTACTCTATCGAACCAGGCCATATGAAAAAGTTCCTGGCTCTGCTAATGCGCTACATGCTCACTGGAGAGATATCTGTGCAAAATCTGTGCAAAATGGTAAATGGAAAGAATTCCGCAAAAACTGTCGTGAAATCATCGAAGCGTTTGATACACTTCCACTCGATGAGAGCGTCAAGAAGCCAAGAGTTGGTATTGTTGGTGAAATCTTAGTTAAGTTCCTTCCTTCTGCAAATAATTATTTAGTTGATTTATTAGAGGCAGAAGGTGCTGAAGCTGTCATGCCAGATATGGTCGATTTCTTCTTATATTGTTCCTATGATGCAAACTTTAAGGCACAGTACCTAGGGAAAAAGAAAATAGATGCTTTTTACAATAATATGATTATCCGTTTTCTCGAGTTCGCCAGAAAAGAAGCAAGAAAAGCATTCAAGGAAAGTAAGCGTTTCAACCCTCCAAAATACATTCAAGAACTAGCTGAGCTTGCAAAACCGATTGTATCGATTGGTAACCAGACTGGAGAAGGTTGGTTCTTAACCAGTGAAATGGTCGAATTAATCCACACAGGTGTTCCAAATATTGTTTGTGCACAACCATTTGCCTGCCTGCCAAACCATATCGTTGGTAAAGGTGTAATCAAGGAGCTTAGACACCGTTATCCAGCCTCTAATATTGTTGCCGTTGACTATGATCCAGGGGCAAGCGAAGTAAACCAATTAAATCGAATCAAACTTATGTTAGCAACCGCTGTAAAAAATCTAGAATAGAGATAAGCACACAGAAGTTTGTGCCTGCGTAATCCTCGGCACAAACTTCCGGACTACTACTAAACATGTATGTTTTCAAGTGTACTGCGCAAAGAACGTGCGCAAGAATGGAGATTATTATGTATTCACTTATGCTTGCTATCCAAATCATAGCTCTTATAACCAACTTCACGGTAATCCTTGTTTTGTTGGTAAAGAGACCATTCCGAGGACAGGCTATCTTTTTAGCTCTAAGCGTAGCTGTGCTAGTTCAATGCTTTGGCTATACTCTTGAGATTACAAGTACTAGCTTGGATTCTGCGATGATATCGATCAAAATCCAGTACCTAGGAAGTGCTTACGTGAATATTCTGTTTTTATCCTTCTTGTTGGACTATTGTAAAATCAAAAAGAGTAGATTATTATTCAGTCTACTCTTTTTGTTTAATACGTTTATTTTTATTTCAGTACTTACATGTGAATATCATCCTTATTACTACTCTAGCATTCAATTCGTACAAGAAGGTTCTTTCCCTCATGTTATCTTTACTAAGGGAATTCTTTATAATTTATTTAAAGTTGAAGTTATACTTATCAATTTTATTATATTTTTTATTGTAATATTTCACTACTTTAGACAAGGTAAAGAAAGAAGAAGGCAGGAACTAAATTTTGTTGGTGCTTGTTTATTCCCAAGCGTTACTTGCGCTTCCTATTTTATGAGTTTTTTTAATGATTATGATCCTTCTTCGGCAAGTTTTGTTATTTCCGGTTTATTAGTACTAATTGCAATTTATCGCCATCAGTTATTTGATATCATACATACTGCAAGAGACCGAGTTATCGAAGTTATGGATGAGGCATTGGTTGTTGTCGATGCTGATTTTCATCTGCTAGACTATAATCCTTCTGCTAAAAAATTATTTCCTGAATTAAAAACAGAAGCATTAAATAGTCCCCTATACAAACTATCCGACGAGCTGAATTGTTTATTCCATCAAAACCAGATCTATGAATTTCAAAAAGAAAGTCGTACCTATAATGCTCATATTAATAAGATTTATTATACTAATGATATTGTTGGATATTCTGCATGGATTTTTGATATTACAGAAAGTACTAACTATATGAAGAATCTGATTGAGATGAGAGAACAAGCAGAAAAAGCGAATTCTGCCAAAAGCATTTTCTTAGCCCATATGTCTCATGAAATTCGTACACCGCTAAATGCAATAATTGGTCTTACCGACATCCTTCTTCATAAGGATACCGATTATGAATTACATAATGATATTCTAAATATAAAGCATGCCGGTGGCACACTTCTTAGTCTGATCAATGATGTTCTTGATTTAACGAAAATAGAATCTGGTAAACTAAGCTTAGTCGATGAACCATATAAACTAACTAGCGTTATCCATGAAGTAATCAATATTATTGGAGTAAAATTAATGTCAAAACCAGTTTCTCTTCAGGTTTCGATCTCTGATCAGCTTCCAAAGTATTTTTATGGAGATGAACTGCGACTACGCCAAGTTCTCATTAATCTTATGAATAATGCTGCAAAATTCACGGAAAAGGGAACTATTTCTCTCCAAGTAGAACTAAGTAGCTTTGATCCTGACACTCAAACATCACTACTTCTTTTTCATGTAAGAGATACTGGCCTTGGGATTGCAAAGGAAGATCAAAATCGAATCTTTCATAGTTTTGAACAAGGCTCTGCAGGCAATGAGATTTTGATAGAAGGCTCTGGCCTTGGTTTAACAATATGCAAGAGAATTATCGAATCTGCTGGAGGAGCAATAAAGGTAGAATCCGAACTTGGAGTAGGTAGTGATTTTTCATTTACCTTACCTCAAAAAGTGTATTCACAAGACCAACAAAATTCCTCTTCTACTTTGAAACCGGGTGCAATTTATAAAATAACACCACCTTTTACTGCGCCTAATGTTAAGATTCTTGTTGTCGACGATAATCGTCTGAATTTAAAGGTGGCTAGTGGTCTCCTAAAACTTTTTGATATCTCAGTAACCGTCGCATTAAGTGGTGCTGAGTGTCTAGAACTTATGAAAAAGGAATCCTATCATATAATTTTTCTTGATCATATGATGCCACAAATGGATGGTTTGGAAACGCTAAGAGAGATTCGCTCTTTGCCATCTGAGTATTATCAAAATGTCCCTATCATCGCTTTAACTGCTAATGCTGTATCTGGTAACAAAGAGATGTTTCTTACCAGTGGATTTAATGACTACTTAAGTAAACCAATTGTAATTAGTCACTTAGAAGCTCTGTTAAAACGATGGTTACCATCCTCCCAAATGAAATTACAGGGGTCTAAGATAAGTGAGCCACTCTATCAAGAGGTGGCAGATTTTGATAACATTGATTATCAAAGTGGTTTGGTCAACTGTGCAAATCAAATGGACGTTTACTTAGCTGCTATAAAACAGTTCCTACATGATGCAGGGGCAACAACGGAACAATTATCGAATGCAAAAGACTTAGGGGATGCTATACTCTTTACTACAATCGTTCATGGAATAAAATCAGCTGCAAAAACGCTAGGTGCTATAGAACTTTCCCGTATTGCTCTTGAGCTAGAAAAATATGGGCACAAACAATGCTTTGATGAAATTGAAGAGCTCTATCCGTCTTTTAAAGCGGAATATCAAAATGCGATATCTTCTTTTACTAATTTTATAAAAGAACATTCTAAATAATTTACTAGCTCTAATCAAGTATGATGGTGACTATATTTTATCAATAATTGAGAAGAGCACTCCCACCTCAAACTTCGTTGATTTATGTGGTGGTAGCGTTCACGTAAATGATTCATTCTAGGCAGGTAATTCCTACATTAACTTAGTCCAATACCTCAACAAAATAAACCCCTTTCATTAGATTTATAGTCTAACAAAAGGGTTTCACTTCACAATTGGTACAGAGGGTTTTTATAAATTTTAATATACTTTTAAATAAAGATACAATATGACTCATCAAGTCGTCAAAGGATACTAGAAATCCGCTTCGCTACTTCCTCGTTAAATATTCTCAATTTGCCAATCGATTGGTTCCAATCCTTTAGCCTTAAAAAATTCATTCGTTTGGCTAAACGGTTTACTACCAAAAAAACCACGATAAGAAGACAATGGACTAGGGTGCGGTGCCTTTAAAATAAGATGATTCGGATTCGTAAGCATCGGTATCTTACTTTGTGCTGGCTTTCCCCATAGAAGATATACAATGGGCCGATCCTGCTGATTAACCGCCTGTATAATAGCATCCGTAAACTGCTCCCATCCTCTTCCTTGATGAGAATTTGCTTGATGTGCTCTTACTGTTAATACAGTATTTAGTAATAAAACACCTTGATCTGCCCACTTTTTGAGGTATCCATTGTTTGGTATATAACATCCTAAATCAGCTTGTAACTCTTTATAAATATTCTGTAAGGAAGGAGGAATATCCTTTTGTTCCGGTAATACAGAAAAACTAAGACCATGTGCCTGATTGACATTATGATATGGATCCTGCCCCAATATCAATACTTTTACTTTACTTAATGGGGTAAAATGAAATGCATTAAATATATTTTCAGCATGTGGATAAATTGTAGTTTGGCTATACTCCTCTTTCACAAAATTATATAGTTGTTTGTAATAAGGTTTATGAAACTCCTCCCCAATAGAGTCTAACCAATCGTTTTGTATCATTGACATTCTAACAGCTCCTGACTTCTAATCTTACGCTTACTTCTTTTGTTTTTAAGTACTTTTTTAGATCATTAATTTCTAGTTCCTTATAATGAAACAAAGATGCAGCTAAAACAGCATCCGCTTTTCCTATTGTTAAAGCTTCATAAAAATGTTCTTTTGTTCCAGCTCCTCCAGATGCAATTACTGGAATTGATACATTTTCAGAAATCTGCTTCGTTAACTCTAAGTCGTAGCCATTCTTTGTTCCATCACAATCCATGCTCGTTAATAGGATTTCTCCAGCACCAAGTTCATTTGCTTTCATAGCCCATTCCACAGCATCGATACCCATATCAATTCTACCACCATTTTTATAAATATTCCACCCACTATTATCTGGTCTTCGCTTTGCATCGATGGCTACAACCACACATTGGCTACCAAACTTATCTGCTGCTTCACTAATTAAGGTTGGATTCATAATAGCCGCCGTATTCACTGCTATCTTATCAGCTCCCTCACGTAGAATCAACTTAAAATCTTCTATGGTACGTATTCCCCCACCCACAGTAAAGGGGATAAATACTGTTTCTGCAACTTTACGTACCATATCTAACTTTATTGTTCTTGCATCAGAAGAAGCTGTAATATCTAAGAACACTAATTCGTCTGCTCCTGCTTGACCGTATTCCGCACCTACTAAAACAGGATCTCCAGCATCTCTAAGATTAAGAAAATTTGTCCCCTTAACAACACGACCATTATGAACATCTAGACATGGTATAATTCTCTTTGTATGCATCGTATTTCCTACCTTTCTTCTAATCTAGCAAAATTCTTTAGAATCTTTAGGCCTATCTCTCCACTTTTTTCCGGGTGAAACTGACAGGCATATACATTATTCTTTTCTACAGAAGCATCAATTAAAGTACCATAATCTGTAGTAGCGGCTACTATACTTCTATCTTCTGATCTTAAATAATATGAGTGAACAAAGTAAACATAAGGAGATCCTGTGATACCTTGATATAAAGAAGCTCCCTGTGTGATGTTTAAATTATTCCATCCTATATGAGGAATCTTAAGTCCTTCCCCGTCTGGGATACGAATAATCTTGCCAGGCAGTAGACCAAGTCCTTCAATCCCATCACTTTCCTCACTACCTTCGAACATTAGCTGTTGTCCAAGACATATTCCCAGTAATGGTTTTCCACAATCCGCTACTTCCTTAATCGTATCGATTAGGTGATAACTATTTAATTTCTGCATAGCATCCCCAAAAGCCCCTACCCCAGGCAGTATCACCTTTCCTGAGCTCATTATCTCCTCGTGATTTCTTGTTATAACAACCTCTTCTCCTATAAACTGAAGAGCTTTTTGAACACTTCTTAAATTTCCTGCGTCATAATCAATGATTGCTATCATAGTGCCACATCCTTTTTTATTTTATAAACGATATTCCGGTGGATATCGTAGGTACTAAACATAATACATCATTATTTTTCTTTTTGTATATCATAAATGAAAATAAAGATTATTTCAAGATAATTTGGTAAAGTGATAACGAAGTAAAATTAAATATTAAAAAATAGCCCTGTTTCTTATATCAAGGCAGGTTCCAAAAGAACCTCTCTCCAATACTCAAAGCAGAGCCATAAGTACGGTAGCCATAAGTACGGTAGCCATAAGTACAGAGCCATAAGCACGGTAGCCAAAATTAAAAGAACAGTAACCTACTCATATGAATTTGGCTACTGTTCTTTTAAATTTGAGATTGTCTTATAAATTACTTTTCAGATTTTTTAACCAATTTATCATCATGCTTTTCTAATATCACATTATAAACTGCCATACTATAATCTAATTGCGTAGGACTATTGATAATATCATATGCTTCATCAACAGATACATAAAATTTCTCATTTAATTCGTTAATTATTCGATCTCGAACATAATCTAAATCTGTTTGTATTCCAAGTTCTGTCGCAAAAGTATAATATTTATCATAACGCTCTAAGCCCTTTAGTAAAGAATCTAAGGCTTGTGGATACATATCAATTGCAGAATAATTGTTATACGAATTTAACTGCTTATTCACAAACATAACTGTCATTATCTTATCATAAATTTCAATATCTTCATCTCTTATCTCTAATCCATACACCTGGTTATAAGCTTCGTTATAACGTTGCATATCAAAATTTTTGGTAGCATTTTGAACATTTATAGCATAAGTATAGATATTCGTCCCTATGACAACAAATACGGCAATACTTGCAAATAATGCAAATATAAAAGAAGCACCAATTCGATTAATTCTACCTTCATTTGCATCAATCTCATCAATTAACTCTTGCACTTCTCTAGAGAGTCGCTCTTTTTCTTCTTTCTTTACTTTCGCCCGCTCTACCTTAGCTTTTTTTGCTTTTATTGAATCATCCTTAGCTTTCTTTTTCGCTGCTAATTTATCTGCTTTTTTCTTAGCTATAGTAGCCTTTTTTTCTTTTTCTTCGTCTAGGGCTTTTGCTTCTTTTTCCTTAGCAACATTTATAATATCTTGCTTTAATTGCTCCCTTTCATCTTCAGAGTATTCATCTTTCACGTTTCCGAAAACACGAGAAAACAGGTTATTTCTACTACTTTTTTCTTTGTCAGACTTTTTATTTTTCTTTGACTTTACTTCAAGATTCTCTATTTCTTTTTGCGAAACTTCATAATGATTAGGAATATCCGGTATTAATTTAAGTAATTCTTCATCAATACCTTCGTCTTCTAAACCAGAAATCCCACCAAGAGCATCTTGATAGATTCCACCGATGTCTTTTGTTGATGAATTTAACAAATCTTCTGGTTCGCTGTATAAACCTAACATTGGGTCTACCCTAGACCCTTCATCATCCATGAAATCATCAATGGAAAGTACATCTGAAGCATAATCCTCTTGACTATTGTCTTCCGGTGTTCTATTAATTTCATTTAATAAATCAAGTATATCTTGATTTCCATCAAAATCAGGCGTACTACCCACTGCAAATTCTCCCTCTGCTTCTTTATAATTATTGTTAAAGAAATTATCGTTAAGCGTATCACTTAAATCTATTTTTTCTTTCTCTAAATTATCTTCTTCTGTTGTCGCCACTAACTCAGATAGTGATAAATTAGCTATTTCATTTTCTACACTGTCATCATACTCAACTTTTTCTAATTCTTGTTCCAGTATAAAATCTGTATTTGGTTCGATTGAATTAATTTCATCCTGTTCCTTAAATTTGTCTTGCATTTGAATTAATTCATTTTCATCTTTTGTATCATGAATGAGACTTTGATCGCTGTTTACATCCTGAGTAAAACTTTTGTCAATGGTTTCATCCTTTATTTCATCACTGTTCGAAGAATGCATTAGTTTTCCATGTCCTTCAAACTCATTGTGATTTAATAAAGACTGAAGTTCCTTGTTATTTGTTAAATCATCAGTTTCTGTACCAAAGATACTATAATCCTCAGGTATATAATTATCATCTTCATCTGTAATATCTTTGCTATTATGTAGTGCTTCCATTGATTCAGATAGCGTATTGAAATACGAATGATCCAAGTCTAACTCTTTACAGTTTAAGCAATATTCACTATTGTCCTTTACTTCGGCATGACATATCTTGCATCTATTCAATCGTACACCACCTAGCCTATATTTTGTAGTAATTATTCACTTAAAAGTAACTCATCAATTTTAGCTACTAATTGTCCAATCTCTGGTTTTGATAATTGGGCATTTGCACCTAAGGATTCACCCTTCCTACGCATATCCTCATTTACCAAAGAGGAAAAGATAACGACTGGAATTCGTGATAATTTTGCATCCTCTTTAACAAGCTTTGTTAAGTGATGTCCATCCATTACCGGCATCTCAATGTCAGTAATGAGAAGAGCAACCTTTTTATCAACAATTCCTTCTTGCTTGTACTTTAATAATAAATCGTAGGCTTCTTTTCCATTCTCAGTCCTAGTGATATTGGTATAGCCCGCTTTTGCAAGACAGTCGACCAACAATTGATTTAGTAAATGAGAATCTTCAGCAATAATGATTGGCAAATCACAACGCCTTCTATTATTTAATAAATCCATTTCTGAAACCTTTAAACTAGTTTCAGGACTTATATCGGCTACTATTTTTTCAAAATCAAGTAAAATAATTAATTTATTTGATAATTTAATAATTCCAGTTGCTACTCCCATACCAGCGTGATTTAATGTAGCATCAGGTTTTGAGATTTCACCCCAAGAGATACGATGAATTCCTAAAACTTTATTTACATGAAAACCAACATGTAGATTATTAAAGTTTGTTACAATAATCATATCTTTGCCATCCTGCTCTGTCTCTTGGTGCAGGCTTAGAGTCTTTCTTAAGTCTATGATTGTCATGATAAAGTCACGTGGCATATAAATGCCCTCAACAGTAGGGTACGCGTTAGGTACTGGTGTCGGGCTTACATAAGGCAGTATCTCCCTAATCTTAGCCACATTAATACCATAGCTATTTCCACCAATGGTGAATTCGAGCACTTCTAATTCGTTTGTGCCACTTTCTAATAATATATTGTTTTCCATGGTTTACCCCCATATCTTCTTGTAATTCGTATCTATTCAGAAATATATACCTAAGTTTTTATTTCCTTTTATGTGTATATATATGGTATTATATGATAAAATGACAAAAAATTCAATCGTTACCTCCATAATACGGCACTATTTTCCATTTTGATTCTGCAAAAGAATCTATTATATATTGTTATACTCTATCATTATCGGCTATTTTATTAATTTAGATTAGCAATAAATTAAATTTGGAACACCATCTAAGTCTTTCACGTAATTAGCTAAGATTCCTAGTTATATCGCTCAATATGTATAGAATATTTTCCATTCATTAATGTAACAAAAAATGCAAGAATAGACGAAACCTTCTGAATTAATAAGTTTCCTAAATTCAGAGTGTATTGATGATTCTTGCATTTTTATTAAACAATATTTATTTACTAATTAATACCTTTACATAGGTTCATAGTGAATTATTATCATAAGAATATTCTATATCCATGATCACTATAAATTACGAATAAGTAATAACATAAAAATGAAGAGTGATATTTTTTATTAACCACGATCATAAGGTTTGTATGATCTTTCAGTTAACTGAACAGACTCATTTCTAATTTTAGCAAAGTGTCTAACGTGTTCTTGCTGCAGTAATTCATTAATCATTGCCAAAAAACAATCGACATCAGCTTCGTTATTATAGATTCCAAAGCTAATGCGTACCATCCCTTCGGGAGGATAGCAAAGTGTTTTCGAATGATTTTGCACTTCCGAGACCCCCGTCAGACGGCGCACATAAGAATGGGCGCAAAAGGCAGCATGGCGAACAGCGATAGCGCGATAGCCTGCGAGAAAATTGGCCACCTCTTCATTCTTTACGTCACGAATGTTAAATACAGCAATGCCTACTCTATCGTCAATATTTATACTGTCGCCGTAAAGGATAACCCCCGGAATCTTCATAAACCCATCCAGAGCCCTTCTTAGAAGGACTTGCTCGTGTTTTCTAATGTAATCAAAGCCCATATGCTTTAGAATTTCCATTGATTTCAGCATTCCGACTACGCCCGGGTAATTAGGTGAACCTGCTTCATAACGATCCGGTGCGGGCAAAAAGAGTACCGAATAATCGCATACTGACTCAACCATACCGCCACCATAAAAATGGGATATGTGCTTATTAAGCACATCTGTAAGCCCTACCACTGCGCCGCCACCGAAAGGCGAGTACATTTTGTGTGCTGAGAAAACAAAAAAATCAATGTTTTCTTCCGGTGTTTCCCCTAACATGCTAAATGCGCGGTGAGCGACAATCTGCGCACCATCCACAATAATCTTCGCTCCGTATTGATGAGCAAGTCTAGCGATGTAGTGTACATCATTTACATAACCTGTGACATTGGAAGCCGCAGTAACGGTAACATACTTAATCTTGCCATTATACATCTGCAGAAGCCGCTTTACATCATCGATAATCAGACGTCCATTTTTATCTACTTTAGCATATACTGTTTTGGTGCGCTCACGCCATGGCAAGTCGTTTGCGTGATGCTCCATTCGTGTTGAGAGAACGATGTCCTTAGGACTTTCGATGAGAGCGGATGCAAGCTTATTTATTCCATCCGTCGTGTTGTTGATATAGAAAGCTGTATAAATATCGCTGTTTGCTCCAACAAAGTCCTTGACAATTTCACGTCCGTTTGTATATACCTCGGTCGAATGTTCAGACTTTTGTCCTTTTCCGCGACCGATGGAGCCATAGTACATAAGCTGTCGCTCTATTTCTCTAACGACTTCCTTAAAAGGTGGAGTAGTAGCGGCATTATCTAAATTAATAGCAGGTACCATTTTTTTGTTATCAAGCTCAACCAATGCGTCCAGCCCAAACATCATATTACGTATATAATCGCTAGTATTACGCATAGCAGAATTACCTAGGCTGTTATCCATAATAGATTGCTCCTTTTTGTTTTCCAGATATAAGGTTTCCTTAAATATGGATGGAAAGTTAACCGGGGAAGTTGATTTATTTTATGTATATGTGGAACTTCGGTATTTGTTACCTGCATGACTGTTCGGTCATAACCAGCAACTGCAATTTATTGCATCCGAAAAGATGTTGAGGATAATTTAGAAACTCTTAAAAAGAGATGTTTAGATGAGATTAAACTGTTTAGAAAAGTAGAATAGTTATATCGAATTGTAAGAGTAGAATACAACTAAAGAAGGATCTTTTACAAAATTTATTTTGCAAAAGATCCTTCTTTTTATAATGACTCCAAGGGGATTTGAACCCCTGTTACCGCCGTGAAAGGGCGGTGTCTTAACCGCTTGACCATGGAGCCAAAGAACATTTCTCTAGTACCATTGTACTCTCAAAACTTCATATTGATATACTCTTGATTTTTAAACAAACCTTTTAGGTTAAGCCCTCGACCTATT
>NZ_DAMADT010000045.1:0-3715 GCF_031997925.1 Lachnoclostridium sp.
ATGTAGCTGATTGTTACTAATAGGTCGAGGGCTTAACCTAAAAGGTTTGTTTAAATAATTCAATGTGAAGTAGATAAACATCAGTAAAATACAGATGTTTATCTAAAAGTATAAAACAGAATAACTGTTAAAAGTAAGATGAAGGGTGAATAATTCACAACTTCATCTTTTTATTTTATAGAAATGTGGATAGAAGAACTATTTTTTACATAGAGCTGTGGATAACAGCTCTTTTTTATTCTTCAAAGGTTGCAAATTCATAAAACTAACATGTATATGTTTAATTAATATAAGCGTTGCTTTTATTCAATAATATATATACGTTTGCATTGGACAGATACTTAGAAGATTTGGAAAACGATTTTTTGCCTTTTAAAAAAGGAAAAACAGTATAAATTAAAATCTTTGTTCCGTTAGAACTTCATAATTTCATACTCCTAAAGCTGCTGTAAACGTTTAGCGGCTTGTGTAATGCGGACTAAACAGTATATTTAGTATAAAAATGTAATAGATAAAAGAAAGTCCTTATCAATGTTTAAGTAGATTGGTAAGGACTTTCTTTTTATACTATTCCTTATTTAAGTACTATATTGACATCACATATACTATATAGAAAAGAAACGACGACATCTTTCTTTGGTATAATTTTAAGATATTACTTAAAAAGCTGTCTTTCGTATAAGCAAAAGTTACAAAAATATAAAGTATTGGACACTTAAAGCAAATTTCAATAGGTCAATATTGTACGAAAATGATGAAAGTTAGCTAGATATTGTGCAATTTATACAGAATTATTGACTCGACAGAGCTTTTCTTTTATACTACGGATAACACTTAAAGAGAGAGGAGAAATGATTATGAAACTTAAAAAAGTCATGGCAACTTTGTTGGCAGCAAGTTTAGTGTTGGGGCTAACAGCTTGCGGTTCTGGCAAAAAGAATACTACAGTAGATAATAATTCTGGTACAAATAATTCAGAACAATCATCAGGTACAAAAAACGATGGAGCGAGCGGAGAAAAGATTAAACTTCGTATGGCATGGTGGGGATCACAAACTAGACATGATGCTACAGTTAAAGTAATTGAGCTGTATGAATCACAGAATCCTAACATTGATATTGAGTACGAATTTTTTGATTTCGATGGATACTTTACAAAGTTAAATACTTTAGTAGCATCGAACACTGTGTGGGATATCTTCCAGTTAGGAGGTAATTTCCCAACATATTTAGACAAAATCGTTCCACTCGATGAATACATAGCAAACGGTACTGTAGATACGTCTCATACGACGGACGCTTACCTATTAACAACTAAATATAAAGGCTCTCAGTTAGCACTATCCAGTGGTGTTAATTCCTATGGTATCGCATATGATCCAGCGTTATTTGCACAGGCTGGTGTAGCAGAACCGAAAGATAACTGGACATGGGGTGAATGGAAACAAGCTTGTTTGACTATTCATGAGAAGTTAGGAATATACGGAAGCTCTAAGCTAGATGATTTTATATCTGGTTGTAGCATGGGAATTTCTCAAGAGGATTATTCTTTAAACTTCTTTGCACCATCGAATGATAAGCTTGGATTTGATGATCCAAATATGTTAGTAGATTACTTAGCAATGAGAAAAGAATTAGTAGAAGCAGGAGCATATCCTGATCCAGGTGCAATTGCCGAAATTAAAGATATCGAGGGTGACTATTTAGTAACCGGCGACGCTGCTATGACATGGGTAGCTAGTAATCAGTTAAAATCATTAATGAAAGCGGCAGGTAGAGAATTAAAAATTGCCCCAGCTCCAAGAAAGAAAGCAGATGGACCATCAGGATCTGTAATTCAATCTTCACAAATGCTTTGTGTATCAAAAGATTCTAAGGTTCCTGAAGAAGCAGCGAAATTCATTAACTTCTTTATCAACAGTGTAGAAGCAAATGAAATTCTTCAAGGGGAACGTGGTATTCCAATTATGGATACTGTTCGAATGGCTTTACAATTAAACGCAGATGAGACTACAAACGCTATGTACAACTTTATTGATTTAATTGGTAGCTATAAAACTGGAGAGGAAGTTAATGTTATTAGTCCAGAGTGTAAGACAATTATTGAGGATCAATATAAATTGTTAGTTGAACAAGTTATTTATGGAGATAAGACACCAGAGGAAGCGGCAAAAGAAATTTATGACTTTGCGAGCAAACAATTTAAATAGTTAAGTAAGATTTACCATTGACCACGTGTGTTTGGCACATGAATAAAATGTTGTGTATTAGGACTCTTATTCTTTTTTGTGGAAATTACGAAGAAAGGTAAGGGTCCTTTTCGCAAGAAGGAGGATTCTATGGAGAAAAAGGAAAAGAAAAAATTAAGCTTTCATAAATTTCTTTACAATGATAATACAGTTGGATATACCTTTGCACTTCCGTTTATTATTGGTTTCCTTGGTTTTACCATCGTTCCTATGATTGTTTCCATGTACTATTCCTTTACGGACTATAACTTAATAAAACAGGAAAACTTTATAGGGCTTGATAATTATATCCGTTTATTTCAAGACGTTAGATTCTTGAAATCAGTTCGTGTTACGTTAAAATATGTATTCTTTAGTGTTCCACTTAAGTTGGCATTTGCCTTATTTATTGCTTATTTACTTACAAGAAAGAGCAAAGCTGTAACTTTTTATCGTTCTCTGTATTATATTCCTTCCCTCATTGGAGGAAGTATTGCAGTATCTTTAGTATGGAAAGAATTATTCTCTTCTAAGGGATTAGTTAACTCAATTTTGATGAATCTAGGACTTGAGAAAGTATCATGGTTTGGAGACCAAAAACTTGCAATGGTACCGTTGATATTAATGACAGTATGGCAATTTGGTTCTTCCATGATTATATTTGCTGCGGGGCTGAAAGAAATTCCTAGTACTTATTATGAAGCAGCGAAAATTGATGGTGCGAACAAAGGGCAATCCTTTGTAAAGATTACACTACCATGCCTTTCCCCTATTATCTTATATAATCTAGTTATGCAGACCATTTCAGCGTTCATGGCATTTACCCAAGCTTTTGTTATTACCAAGGGTGGACCAAACGACGCAACGAATTTCTACTCCCTATATGTATATAATCAGGCATTTAAATACTATGACATGGGATATGCAAGTGCAATGTCGTGGGTAATGTTAGTTGTGATGAGTTTAATTACCTTACTAATATTTAAGTCCTCGAAGCGTTGGGTATTTTCCGAAGCGGGACAGGATTAGAAGGGAGGAGCAATGATGGGTTTGAAATTTAGAAGACAAATTGGCAAAGTGCTGTACCATACATTTGTTCTTTGCTTTGGCTTTGTCATGGTATATCCTGTTTTGTGGATGATTACCGGTTCTTTAAAAAACAATGTTGAAATTTTAAATGGCTCTTTAAGTTTGATACCTCCAAACTGGAGATGGGAGAACTTTGCAAATGGATGGAAAGGATTTGGCGGAATAACCTTTGCTACCTTCTTTAAGAATTCCTTTATCGTTACCGTGATAGCAACGTTTGCTACCGTAGTAAGTTCTGCTTGTGTGGCATACTCCTTTGCAAGAATTAAGTATAGAGGAAGAAAAGTTCTATTTACTGCGATGTTATGTACGATGATGATACCGGGGCAAATCATCTTGATTCCACAGTATATCATCTATAATAAATTAGGAATGGTAGGTTCTATCATACCACTTGT
>NZ_DAMADT010000045.1:3725-25678 GCF_031997925.1 Lachnoclostridium sp.
CACTTGTATTACCTCATTTTTTTGGGCAAGCATTCTTTATCTATCAAATGATGCAATTTATGGCGGGAATTCCAAGAGAGTTAGACGAAGCAGCTACGATTGATGGTTGTAGCAAATATACCATTTTCTCAAGAGTTATCCTACCATTGTTAAAACCAGCGTTAGTTACAACCGTTATTATCCAATTTTATTGGAAATGGGATGATTTTATGGGACCATTAATCTATCTGAATAAGCCGCAGGATTATACGGTATCCATTGCAATTAAATTATTTGCTGATGCATCTTCTACCACGGATTATGGTGCAATGTTTGCAATGTCAACTTTATCTCTTATACCGGTATTCATAATCTTTCTTTTCTTTAACAAATACCTAGTAGAAGGCATTAGTACAAGTGGGTTAAAAGGTTAAAAATAGTATTTTCAGATAGTAAATTGTACTGGTGCACAAAGTTATTTTCGTTTAGATTAGAAACTAAAGTATCAGAATAGTTGAAGTATGAAAATAATTTTTCACAAGGAAGCAGGGGGCTATTATGATAAATCGTTACGAGTTAGTGAATAGACATAATCCTATCATGAAGGATGTCAATCCAGAATCACCGCTATCGGTAGGGAATGGCGAATTTGCTTTTACCGTAGATGTAACAGGGTTACAAACCCTCTATAAGGAACAGATAGAGCATGAAGTACCTCTTTGTACTATGAGTCAATGGGGATGGCATAAAACCCCAGCGAAGGCGAATAAGTACTATACAATGGATGATTTGGTGATGACAGAATATGAGTCTGTGGATAGAACAGTAACTTATGCAGTTGATAAGATACAAGGGAATGAAGAAGTATATCATTGGCTTCGTGAAAATCCACATCGTTTGAATCTGGCGAGAATTAGCTTCTTTTGGGAGGATAAGGAGATAACCTCCGATCAGATAAAGGATATCAGGCAAGAACTAAATTTATATGAAGGTATTATTAATAGCAAATTTTGGGTAGAAGGATATTCTGTCAAGGTTACAACCGTCTGTCATCAAGAGGAGGATATCCTAGGAATCTATATAGAATCAGAGGCTTTGCTTTTGAATAAGTTGACAGTGAAATTCTTATTTCCATATGGATCACCAGATATTACAGCTTCTGATTGGGAAAAACCTAACAGTCATCATACTATTGTTAAAAAACAGGATGAAAATAGTTGGCAACTTGAGCGTACGTTAGATCAGGATTCTTACCATATGGCTATTAAGGCCGAAACAAAAGCAGAATTACATAATACGAATATGCATGAGTTTACCTTAAGGGCTTTGGAAGGTTTCCTTTGTTTTACCTGTTCCTTTACAAAGGAACAGTCCTCTACAAAGGAACAGTCCTCTACAAAGGAACATACCTTCACTAAGGAACATTCCTTTACTAAGGAACTATCCTTTCATAAGGAGCCAAAGGAATATAAAGAAGATGAGTTAACATTTTCTAAGGTAGTGAAAAGTAGTATCACGTCCTATCGTGATTTTTGGGAAAATGGTGCCATTGTGGATTTTTCGGGTTCCACAGATCAAAGGGCAAACGAATTAGAAAGAAGAGTTATCTTATCGCTATATCTGTTAAAAATACAATCCTGTGGCTCAATACCACCACAAGAAACCGGATTAACCTGCAACAGTTGGTACGGAAAATTTCACCTGGAAATGCATCTGTGGCACAGTGCCTTTTTACCATTATGGAACAGAAGCAGGTATTTAGAAAAAAGTCTTTCCTGGTATCAAGAGCATCTACCTGAGGCAAGAGAGAATGCGAAGAGGAATGGTTACGCTGGAGCCAGATGGCCAAAGATGGTAGCTTGTGATGCAATTGATAGTCCATCCCCTATCGCGACCTTACTAATATGGCAGCAACCACATATTTTATTTATGCTTGAATTATTATACCGCGATACAAAGAGAGAGGATATTCTAAGGGAATATTGGAATATCGTTAAAGAAACCGCGGATTTTATGTGTGATTTTGCAAAATGGAATGAGAAAAAGAAATGTTATGATTTACCTGCACCATTAATTCCAGCACAGGAACGATTTAATCCACGCACTACCTCAAATCCTACTTTTGAATTAGAATATTGGAGCTTTGGGCTTAAGATAGCTGCTTCCTGGGCGAAGAGACTAGGTAAAGAGAAGAAAGAGTGGGAGTTTGTAGCAAGTCATATGGCGCTACTTCCAGTGGATGATGGTAGATATCTTTCTCATGAAGGCTGCGTAGATACATTTACTCACTTTAATGAGGATCATCCTTCCATGCTTCTAGCATATGGGCTATTACCGGGAGAACGAGCAAATGCACAGTATGTTAGGAATACGTATGACAAGATAATGGAATGTTGGGAATTCGATACGATGTGGGGATGGGATTTTGCCTTTATGGCAATGACAAAAGTTAGGTTAGGAGACCCTAGCGGAGCTATTGATATTCTATTAATGGATACCTCTAAAAACTCTTATGTGGCAAGTGGTAATAATTATCAACGTTTACGTCATGACCTACCGCTCTATCTACCGGGAAATGGTTCCTTATTACTTGCAGTTGCAATGATGGTAGCAGGATATCAAGGCTGTGAGGAGGAAACACCAGGATTTCCGAAGGATGGTAGCTGGTGTGTAAGACAGGAGAGGATGTTACCATTTCCATATTAAGATTCTATTGGATAACAAAAGAACGCTGGATTAACATCTAATACTAATCTCTTATAAACCTTACTAAAAAATGATTGCAAAGGCCATAGCCCAAGCTTTTCACACGATTTTTCAGAGGCTTCACAATCGAGGTAAGTATAAGCTAAAAAAGCAATTTAAGATTTGTAAGCGTACTAAAGCACGCAGATGGGAGTTTGTATGATTCAAAATCCAATATTACGAGGTTTTTGTCCAGATCCAAGTATTATCAGAGTTGGTGAGGATTATTATATTGCAACATCAACCTTTGAGTGGTGGCCAGGAATTCATCTTTTCCATTCGAAGGATTTAAAGCACTGGGAGCAGTTACCTTCTCCGATTACTAGAAGAAGTCAGGCAGATATGATAGGTAATCCAACATCCGGTGGAATCTGGGCTCCTTGTCTTAGCTATTCTGATGGTATCTATTATATTGTGTATACGGATGTTAAGACAAAAAAAGGACGCTTTTATAATAACCATAATTATCTTATTCAATCGAATGCGATTGATGGGGAATGGTCGGAACCTATTTATTTGAATAGTACAGGATTTGATCCTTCCTTATTCCATGATATGGATGGTCGCAAATATTTGGTGAATATGAGAAATGGATTCAAAGGAATATTGCTTCAAGAGTACGACTCCAAAGAGAAGAAACTGATTGGAGAAGTTAAAAATATATTCTACGGTACATCTTATGGGTATACAGAGGGACCACATTTATATCACATAGGAGAATGGTATTATTTAATTACAGCAGAAGGCGGTACTGGATATGGGCACTGTGTTACGGTTGCTAGATCAAAAGTTATCTGGGGTCCTTATGAGGTAGATCCAAATAATCCAATGCTGACTTCTAAGGAAGATGATGACAGTATTTTAAAAAAATGCGGGCATGCTGATTTTACCGATACGGGGAATGGCGAATGGTACATGGTCCATCTTTGTTCCAGACCGAGGGAAGGGACAAAAGATTCTCTACTTGGCAGAGAGACTGCTATTCAAAAAGTGGAGTGGAGTGAAGATGGCTGGTTAAGACTTAGCAATCAGACAGGCAAAGCGGATGTGGAAGTAGTAGAGCTGGCTGGAATTCCTTCATATCCTGTATCTATGCAGGAGAAGAGGG
Organism: Lachnoclostridium sp.; assembly: GCF_031997925.1. Lineage (NCBI taxonomy): Bacteria > Bacillati > Bacillota > Clostridia > Lachnospirales > Lachnospiraceae > Lachnoclostridium > Lachnoclostridium sp. The sequence goes on from NZ_DAMADT010000045.1 coordinate 7,558, forward strand.
ATGATTTTGATAACAATACATTAGATGTAGTTTACTCAAGTCCACGAATTCCACTGGGAGAGAAGGCTAGTCTTTCGGAAAGAGCCGGATATCTAAGATTATACGGGCAAGAGTCATTGAATTCTTTACACCGAGTTAGTCTACTTGCAAGAAGGCAAACAGAATATTTTGCGAAAGCTATAACCGGATTAGAATTTAAACCAAGTCATCCTGAGCAGGTCGCAGGAATCACGTATTTTTATGATGCCTTAAACCACTATATCTTTGGTAAATCGGTGGATGAAGAGGGTAGGGAAGTATTAATTTTACTTCGAAGTGATACTGGGGTATATGAAGATCTAATAGAGCCACTGGTATTAAAAGAACATAATCAATTGCATTTACAAGTAGAAACTGATGAGTATGGCACGTATGCTTATTTCTCTTATTCTTACGATGGTTTGAATTGGTTTAAAATGTCAGGAGAGTACAGCACAAAGATACTAACTGATGAGCATTGCAGAGGATTTACTGGAGCACATTTTGGAATCTTTTGTTTTGACATGACAGGACTATCTTTACATTCGGACTTTGATTACTTTCATTACGAGGGATAAGAATGAAGCTGTTGCAAAATAGTACCTAAGCCATAACGTGTAGGAGAAAAAAATATCTTCTACATATCTGGTATAAGGAATTCTTTTTGCAACAGTCCTTCAAGTTTTAACTATTCTACAAGTTCTGCCTTTTTCGTACGTATTGGTTGAATTTCCTTTTTGTTTTGCTTCCGATACTTTAAAGGAGAGGATTCAGTGTATTTTTTAAATACTCTCTCAAAGTAGGTAATACTTTCAAATCCAAGTTGATCCGAAATCTCAGAGATATTGGATTCACTGTAAAGTAGTAGATGTTGCGCTTTTTGGACACGGTGAATATTGATATACTCATTCACGGTGAATCCGGTAACCTCTTTAAAGATACGGCTAAGGTAACATTTACTTACAAAGAAGTGTTTTGATAGGGCATCGAGTGAGATTGGCTTGGTACAGTTATTAACAATATAAGAAGCAACCTCATCGACTTTACGATGTTTTGCTGTAGTAGCGGTGGTAGCGGGGATGAAGGCATTGGAATCAGCTTTACAACGGATGGAAAAGATAAGTAATTTAGCTAACTTCATCATAACGGATAGCTCATATCCAATCGGTTTGCTTTGAATTTCTGTAGCGAGACTAATCAGAAGGCGCTCAATACGTCGCTGGTCCTTTTCTTCTAATTCTAATACACCATAATGCTTGGAGAAGAAGTCCTTTAAAGACAAATCTCCGAGAAAGGAGAAGAAAGAAGCGAAAGGCTCTTCTTTTAACTCAATGAGAATTCGATCATGGTAAGAAGTACCGGCTAAACCTGTTTTATGTATCTGCCCACGGTTTACAAAAACCAAACTACCCTTTTTTACAAGATAGGTTTGATGTTCAATAAAGTAATAACGTTCACCTTCTAAAAGATAATATACTTCATATTCATCGTGAAAGTGTTTCGTAGGCATATTATATTCATAGTCTCGGATGATGCGGTCGATGGTGATTCCATTTAGGGATTCTTCAAATACAATTTGTCTCATAGTTTCCTCCATTTTTGCGCTGTCTTATTTGAATATTAAGTTTGTGATTGTAGCGCAGACAAAACAATTCGTTCTAAGCTTTGGGTTAATCAATAGTTTATACTAAGAATGAGAAGGTTTGAATCGGTTGATACACTAGGTTATTAATTTAACCAGTAAAACAAAAGTATAGAGTTGAAAAATTTAGTAAGAGAAAAGATTACATGATATTAATTAGTATCATATAGTTTGAAAATTAATATGAAATACAATGTTTTATAATATAATTATACCTCATTTTAATGGAAAGTCCAGTGTAGAAAAGGACGGAATAAGGGTTTTATCAAGAAAGGAGTAACGGAAGATGAAATATAATAATGGAAAAGTTTCTGAAGTAAAAATTGCTTATATAGGAGGAGGTTCTCGTGGCTGGGCATGGACTTTTATGACAGATTTAGCTATGGAGCTAAGTATGAGTGGTACGATTTCTCTATATGATATCGATCAAGAGGCTGCTAAAAATAATGAAATCATTGGTAATATGATAACCAAACGAGAAGAAACAGTTGGTAAATGGAACTACGAAACAGCTAACACGATTGATGTGGCGTTAAGGGGAGCAGATTTCGTTGTGATTTCTATACTACCTGGTACCTTTGATGAGATGGAAACAGATGTACATATGCCAGAGCGTCTAGGAATTTATCAGTCTGTTGGCGATACTGCTGGACCAGGTGGTATGATGAGAGCGCTTCGTACCATTCCGATGTTTGTTACGATAGCGAATGCAATCAAAGAATACTCACCCAAAGCATGGGTTATTAATTATACCAACCCAATGTCTCTTTGTGTAAAAACATTGTATCATGTATTTCCGGAAATTAAGGCATTTGGTTGTTGTCATGAGGTATTTGGAACTCAGAAAGTCTTAAAAGGGATTGCAGAAAAAGAACTAAATATTGATGATATCGATCGAAGTGATATCCATGTCAATGTACTTGGTATCAACCATTTTACTTGGTTTGACTATGCTTCTTACAAGGGGGTTGATTTATTTCCTATTTATCGTAAGTATATTGAGGAACATTTTGAAGAAGGATTTGAAGAAAAAGATGAGAATTGGGCAAATGCGTCCTTTGCTTGTAAGCATCGTGTGAAGTTTGACTTATTTCATGAATTTGGTTTAATTGCAGCAGCAGGTGATCGTCACCTGGCAGAGTTTATGCCAAGCAAAAGATATTTAAAGGATAAAGAGACAGTAGCAGATTGGAAATTTGGTTTAACAACAGTCGATTGGAGAAAGAAAGATCTAGAAGACCGATTAAATAAGAGCCATCGATTGGTTAGCGGAGAAGAAGAGATTAAACTTAAGCCATCTGGTGAGGAAGGTATCCTATTAATAAAGGCACTTTGCGGTTTGACAAGAGTTATTAGTAATGTAAACATTCCAAATAGGAATCAGCAGATTGAAAACCTTCCAAGTAATGCAATTGTAGAAACAAACGCGGTTTTTGAGAGAGATTCCATTCGCCCTATTATGGCTGGTGAGATGCCGGAAAACATTGTGAAATTAACAATGCCACATATCTTAAATCATGAGTACATTATGGAAGCGGCGCTTACCTTCGATAAATCTTTGGTTATTAAAGCATTTGAGCAAGACCCGCTAGTGAAGGGAATGGCAACAAAAGAAGAAGTTGAAAAACTGGTAGATGATATGTTAGATGCTACCAAGGCATATCTTCCGAAAGAGTGGAATTTATAGAGATAGTATAGTTTTAAATAGGCTCTATTAAAACCCGTCTCCTACTTTATTAATAAGTCGCAAATCCAAAATCAAGGGCTTGCGACTTTTTTATCAGTAAATTTATTTTTTTAGGATACTTTCAAGTTTTTTAAGAAGTTTAATTATAAATAAATATATGGTTTATGTACGGAACTGGCTTATATTAGTGAATGGGGAATCGTTTATGTACGAAACTGGCTATATTAGTGAATGGTAAATCATTTAGGTGCTGATACCAACCTATATGGATGGAACCGAGCACAACTTCAGAGAAACTCAAGGAGCGTGTTTCCACCGTACATTTAATTTTCATTTTCTACGTAAGATATCACTTGCTTCATAAATAGCCCACTCTGCTTAATAAACTGATCAACATCTAAATTATCATTATTCAACGTTTTATGAATAAAGAGTCCATCACTTATTAATAGAATAAGCCAGGTAATATATTCTGCGGGAAGATTCTCATTCCGATCGCTTATCTTTTTAGATATTAAATTTGCAAAATCAAAATACCGTTGCATCAATTTGGAACGAACTTCTTCGTTACCGAGCATAGCATCATAAAAAAAGTGTAAACGCATTCCTACATTCGCAACATCTCGTTCTAAAACATACTGTACAAGACGATGGAGCGAGGTATCTTTTTGTGGATTTTCTGTCCATGCAATTAAGTCATCCCATTGCTGTTGCAAATACTTATCCGTTATATCAAATAAAATATCATTCTTATTTTTATAATGATAATAAAGTGTTCCTTTTGAGATACCAGCGCTGGAAGCTATTTGAGCAAACGTTATTTCAGAGAGCTTCTGAGTTTCCAACAGTTGCTCGGTTGCATTAATTATTAATTCTTTGACATTATCTTTTCTTGGAGCAGCCATAGAATCCCCTTTCAATTCTTTCGAAGTAGTTTGTATCATAATTACAATATCTTGAAACAGTATATACTTTTTTATTACATTTGTCCAATAATTAGGAGAAAAATAATTAAAAAATGGATAAAAGTATCAACTAGTAATTGACACATTTTGATAATTCTGGTAATATGTAGTAAAATGAGTCGGTCACGTGTACGACTGGGAAGGAAGTGGGTGAATGAGCGGAAAAGTCTTTGAAAGAAAGCTGAATCAGAAACTTGAAAAGTACTTTCCTGGAAGTGTATCGGTAAAGATAGAGGAAGATTGCATTCGAGTTTCTGGACAGTTAAAAAATTGGGAGGATGTTGTAAGAGCGTGTAGTATGTGCGTCAGTAAAGATAAACGATTACATGTAGTAAATGACATTAAGCTATTGGATACGAATATCCAGGGCATGAGAATTCCAAAAGAAACTACAAAAGAGCTTGAAGGCATGAAACCAGATGTTATAATTATTGGTGGTGGAATCTCAGGAGCAAGTATTGCACGGGAATTATCAAAATGGAAATTGAATATTTTATTAGTAGACAAAGAGGCTGATCTTGCTATGCAGGCATCTGGACGAAACGATGGGGAAGTGCATCCTGGGGTTGACTTAAACAAAGGAAGTTTAAAACAACATTATGTGGTGCAAGGTAATCAAATCTTTGACAAGGTTTGCAAAGAACTTGATGTTCCATTTAAGCGAAGAGGCCAATATGTAGGTTTTAAACAAAGACATTTATTACCGTTATTGGCAGCTTATGCATGGAAGAAAAAACATATCTGCGGTGTAACGGACACAAGAATTATTAGGCGAGAGGAATTAAGAAAACGAGAACCAGAGTTAAATGATGAGTTTGCATTTGCCTTATATAATTCAAGTGCAGGTTGTGTTTGTCCTTATGGATTAACCATTGCATACGCAGAAAATGCAGTACAAAATGGTGCAAAGGTTTCCTTAAATACAGCGGTTTTAGGGATGGATGTAAAAGATAATCAGATTGTAAGTGTAACTACCAACAAAGGGATTCTTTATCCAAAGTTAGTAATCAATGCTGCAGGAACATTTGCAGAAGATATTGCAGCTATGGCGAAAGATCGATTTTATTCCATTCATCCAAGAAAAGGAACCAATTCCATCCTGGATAAAAAATCATCACATCTGGTTAAATCAATTGCATCAATTAAGACAATTACCCGTAATAAGCAACATACCAAAGGCGGTGGTATCTTAAGAACGGTACATGAAAATTTACTTGTGGGGCCAAATGCAATTGAAACCTATGAAAAAGAAAATTTTGCAACAGAAAGTAAAAGTATAAAAGAAGTATTTAATAAACAGAAATTAACCGCGAAAGGGTTATCGGAACGAGACATTATTACATATTTTACAGGAGTTCGTGCAGCGACATTTGAAGAAGACTTTATCATTGAGAAAGGAAGAAAGACAAAGAATCTGATTCACTGTGCAGGCATTCAATCTCCTGGGTTAACGACAGCACCAGTAGTCGCTTTGGATATTGAAAAGATGGTCATTAAGGAATTATCAAAAACGGAGATAGTTACTAAGAACGAAAAATTCAATCCAAGGCGAAAAGGCATCCCAGTGCTAAGGGAGATGACCAGTGAAGAGCGCACCAAATTGATTCAGAGCAATCCAGACTATGGAATTATCATATGTCGTTGTGAGGAAATTAGTAAAGGTGAGATTATCGATGCACTTAACTCTCCTATATCAGTACCAACCGTTGATGGTATAAAGAAGCGAATTCGTCCAGGAATGGGTAGATGCCAAGGCGGATTTTGTATGCCACTAGTCTCTCAGATTATAAGTGAACATAAGAACATTTCAATTCAGGAAGTGAAAAAATCAAGTGCAGATGCTTATATTACCTTGGGGGATACAAAGGGGGGAACCACATGTTAAACTATGATATTATTGTAATAGGTGGGGGACCTGCGGGTCTGGCTGCTGCCATATCAGCAAATAAGGAAGGTGCTAAAGTATTATTAATTGAACGTGAAGCAAGGCTTGGTGGCATTTTAAAACAATGCATTCACGATGGCTTTGGTTTACTTCGATTTGGGGAAAAACTTTCTGGCCCCGAATATGCGGAGCGTTTTGTCGATGAGTTTCATCAAAGAAAGATTGATTTTATTGTTCTTACCTATGTGATTGGAATTAAAAAACTTGAACATAAATATTTGGTTCGTGTGGTAAATACAGAAGGTGTGATTGAATATACTTCAAAATCCATTATCTTAGCAACAGGTTGTAGAGAGAGGACATCAAAGCAAGTCTTTATACATGGAACGAGGCCATCTGGAGTTTTTACAGCAGGAACAGCACAGTACTATACCAATCTGCTAGGTCAGCTGCCAACAAAGAAATGTGTTATCTTAGGGAGCGGCGATATTGGGTTAATTATGGCTAGAAGGCTCACATTAGAGGGAGCAAAAGTATGCGGAGTATATGAAGCAAAGTCTACTCCGTCAGGATTAACAAGAAATATTATGCAGTGTCTTAATGATTTTGATATTCCGCTATATTTATCACACACGGTAACTAGACTTTATGGGGAAGAACGGTTACAAGCAGTTGAAATCATGAAGGTGGATGAGTCCATGGTACCAATTCCTGGGACAGAAGAGATTATAGAATGTGATGCATTAATATTATCAGTTGGTTTGATTCCAGAAAATGAGTTAGCGGAAAATCTGAATGTGCAGATCGATTCAAAAACAAAGGGACCGGTTTGTGATGATGAATTTATGACAAGCGAACCAGGAATCTTTATTTGTGGGAATGCACTTCATGTCAATGATTTGGTGGATTATGTGTCTGAGAGTGGGGAACTGGCAGGAAAATCAGCAGCAAATTATTGCTATGGTTCAAAAGAATTAGTATCATTTAAGGTAGGCAAAGATTTTCTTTACTTTGTACCACAACAGATTAGTATCTGTCAGGACAGCAGACTTGCTACATTTTATTTCCGAAGCAGTCAAGTATTAAAGAAGGCCGTAGTAACAATAAAAGCCAATGGAAAGCAAATATTTGAAAAAAAATATTCATATTTAAAACCTCCAGAGATGGAAACTATCAAGCTGGATATGAGTCAATTTCATTTAGTAAAAGAAGATACTCTTACAGTGGAAGTGAAAGGAGAAAAAGTATGAAAGAACTTGTTTGTATTGTCTGTCCCAATGGTTGTCCGATGCTGATTGAAGAAATGGGGGATTCAATCACGGTATCAGGAAATCGATGTAAGCGGGGCATAGAATTTGCAAAGAGTGAGATGATACATCCAATGCGAACCATCTGTTCTACGGTTAAAACAAACTTTCCTAAAGTACCTGTACTTCCAGTAAGAGTGTCCGAAGAGATACCAAAGGATAAGATCTTTGATGTTATGAGTGAATTAAATAAAGTTGTGGTTACGAAACCTGTTTCACTTGGGGATATTATTATAGAAAATGTATTGGGGTTAAATGTAAATATTATAGCGACAAGCAACATATTAAAGGAATAATAATAGGAATTCAATCAAGGAGAGGGTAAAGATGAAGAATCCGTTGATATTAACCTTTGATTTGGGGACGCAAAGTATGCGTGGAATGCTCGTAAATAAACAGGGGCAGATAGTACATATGATTCAACATAAGTATGAGACTCCATACTATTCCAAGAATCCAGGGTGGGCAGAGCAAAAGCCTGAGTTTTACTTTGATACGTTATGTTCTATATCCAATGAGTTAAAAGTAAAAAGTCTAAATGGTTATGAGGATGTTATTGGGGTAACACTGACTACCATTCGAGATTCATCGGTGTGTCTGGATGAGAATTATGAGCCTTTGCGAGATGTTATATTGTGGTTAGACAGTAGAGAAACAAAACACGTAAAACCGTTTAAGTGGTGGATCAAATTCGCAATGAAATTAGTTGGAATGGAGACAACTTTAAATAAGCAATTTAAGGTTTCCGTTGCAAATTGGATTATGGAGAATGAACCTGAGATCTGGGCGAAGACACATAAGTTTGTTATGTTACCAACCTATTTAAACTATAAAATGACAGGCCAGTTAAAAGATTGTCCTGCCAATATGATTGGACATATTCCTTTTGATTATAAAAAAATGAATTGGCAGTCAAAAAATAATCCCAAACGATGTATGTGTGATATTCCAAAACTAAAGATGTGTGATCTGGTACAGACGGAAGAAACAATTGGAGTGATTACGAAGCAGATGGAAGAATTATCTGGAATACCTCAGGGGCTTCCACTCATTGCAACTGGTTCCGATAAAGGCTGTGAAACGCTGGGATTATCGGTAATTAGTGAAGATCAAGCTGCATTGTCTTTTGGTACAACTGCGACGGTACAGTTTGCTACAAAGAAATACTTTGAACCAAAGCGATTTCTTCCAGCATATCCTGGGGTACCACGTGGGATGTTCAATCCAGAGATTGAGATTTTTCGTGGCTACTGGTTAATTTCTTGGTTTAAACGTGAATTTGCCATGAAAGAGTGTGTTGAAGCGCAGGAACGGGGCTGTGATCCGGAGAAGATTCTAAATGAAAGACTTAGAGAAGTACCGCCAGGGTGTGAAGGGTTAATTTTACAGCCTTTTTGGACACCAGGAGTTGTCACACCAAATGCCAAAGGGGCGATTATTGGATTTTCAGATGTTCATACGAGAATTCATCTTTATCGGGCTATTATAGAAGGAATTGGGTTTGCCCTAATGGATGGAATGTATAGTATGGAGCGTCGGTCGGGGCAAAAGATAAAAGAAATATATGTCGCTGGTGGTGGGTCTCAAAGCGATGAAATCTGCCAGATTACTGCCAATATGTTTGCCCTTCCAGTCATCCGTATTCAGACACATGAAGCATCTGGTCTGGGATCTTCCATAGCGGGATTTGTGGCAATGGGAGAGTTTAAAAGCTATAAGGAGGCAATCTCACATATGGTACATGTAAAGGATACGTTTCAGCCAGATATGGAAGAGCATAGCATCTATAAAAAACTGTATCAGTATGTATATAAACGAATCTATCCAAGATTATCACCACTCTATATAAAAATAAAACATTTGACAAGGAGAGAAGACGTATGAGTAAACCATATATAGGATTTGAACCTAAGTGGGTGAAAGAAGCAGCACCAAAAAACAGTTATCGATCTATCTTTCGCTGGGGAGACCCTGAGTTTGTGAAATATCCTAAAGAATCATTGTATAAGATGATGAAGGAAAAGTTTGAGATGAAGGATGAAGATTTCAAACAATATACCGGTGATATCGGAATGGAGAAAGTAAAATTAGATATTCCATGTGGTTTAGATAAAGTACATATTAAGGCCCTAAAGGATATAGTTGGAAACGAATTTGTAACAACGGATGATTATCCACGCCTTGCTGTTGCCTATGGAAAGACCGGTTATGATGCATTAAGGCTTCGTGAAAGACGAGTTGATTGTGTACCAGATGTGGTTGTTTATCCTGATACAACAAAGCAGATTGAACAGATTGTCGCGTATAGTACCAAACATAATATACCTCTTTATGTGTATGGTGGCGGGAGTAGTGTTACAAGAGGTGTGGAACCAATAAAGGGTGGTATCTCGCTGGATATGAGACTAAGGTATAACAAAGTACTTTCCTTTAACGAGATTGATCAAACGATTACCGTTCAAACGGGTATGTCGGGACCGCAGTTAGAAAAGGCATTAAATCAAGCTCCTACCTTGTTTGGTGCAAAGAGAGCATATACTTGTGGGCATTTTCCACAGTCTTTTGAATACAGTAGTGTCGGTGGATGGGTTGTAACAAGAGGTGCTGGTCAAAACAGTACTTATTATGGCTGTATCTCTGATATTGTAAGGGGGCAAAAATATGCAACTCCAATTGGAACGATTCAGACAAGTCATTATCCAATGGAAGCTACCGGTCCAAACTTAAATCAGATTATGATGGGTGGGGAAGGAACTTTTGGTGTTTTGACAGAAGTAACTTTAAAAGTCTTTCGCTATATGCCTGAAAACAGAAAAAGATTTTCTTATATCTTTAAGAACTGGGAAATAGCGCAGGAGGCAGCTCGAGAAATGATGCAGTGTGAGTCAGGATTTTCTTCCGTTTTTAGATTATCTGACCCCGAAGAAACAAATCTAATGCTTCGTTTATACAATGTAGATGATACTCCTTTACATAAGATCTTTGATATTAGGGGATATAAGGATATGGAACGCTGCTTATTTATAGGATTTACAGATGGAGAAAAAGGATTTTCTAAAAATGTAGCGAAGAATATTAAAAGAATTGCAAAAAAATATGGCGGCATGAGTTTAACCTCATTTGTAACGAAGAGCTGGGAAAAAGGCCGATTTAATGATCCATACCTTAGAGATACTTTAATGGACTTTGGTATAACAACCGATACATTAGAATGTACTGTGAACTGGTCCAATATGGCACAGGTACATAGGGATGTTAGAGAAATTTGCCACAAATTACCAAACACCATTGTTACAACTCATATGTCACATTGCTACCCACAGGGAGCAAACCTTTATTTTATCTTTATTACCAAGTTAAGTGATGCTGAAAAGTTTAAAGCATATCACAGCACTATCCTTGATGCAATTCAGAAATCCGGTGCAGCGATGAGTCATCATCACGGAATAGGTAAAATGTTTGCGCCTTGGTTAGAAGGTCAGCTTGGTAGAAAAGAATATGGAGTATTTAAGATTCTTAAGAATTATTTTGATCCTGGGTATAATATGAATCCAGGTGGAACACTTGGATTAGATTTAAAGGAAGAGGAAAAGAGATTTTTAAAATCAGATAATCAATAACGTTTTAGTTTTCTATCCTTTTAATATTTTTCAACAATGCTATTACTTTCGTGGGTATAATGAAAGGCTTACTATGATTATTCACTTTATCATAGTAAGCCTTTGTTTCATACTGATCTACGACCTGTTAACAATCGGCTCACTCGCTAATTAAATTGAGCTGATAAACAGCAGCCTTTATTGCCTGTAACAACTTCCCATTTAGGGAACAGTGCGGTGTGAAGTTTCAGAAGATAATCTCCTCGTTAACTAAACTTAGAAAAACAACTTGACTGTGCATGATAGCATCAATAATTTTACTTATGAAACTCATATCATATTTTTCATCCATGAAATGATAAGAGAAACTGGGCGAATTAGCTACAGAATGTAAAAGAAGAATGACAGATTATGTAAACTAGTTTATAATATTGATTAAAAGCACTATCCAGCGGAACATATCATTACATGAGGAGGTTTTTATGCTTGAAATACCGGAAAGTATAGTATTATCAAAGGAAATAAATGAAAGTCTTGTAGGTAAAGTAATTCGTTATGTTAAAGCAAATCAATCACCGCACTCTTTTGCATGGTATCATGGAAATCCAGAAAATTATGATGAACTTCTATCTGGTAAGACCATAGAAACGGCAAGACCATGTGGAGGCATGTTAGAAATTAAAGCAGAAGATTGTAAAATCGTATTTACAGATGGAACATCCATACGCTATTATGCTGATAGGAATAAAGCTCCAAAAAAGCATCAGTTATATATAGAATTTGAAGATGATTCTGCATTAGTAGTGACAGTCATGATGTATGGTGGGATTTGGGCATTTACTGAGGGAGAATTTAAGAATAATTATTATCAGGGAGCAATAGATAAATCACATCCATTATCTGAGGAATTTGATTATACTTATTTTAGGTCCTTATATACCGATAAATGTGAGAATCTATCCGCTAAAGCATTTTTAGCAACTGAACAAAGAATACCCGGATTAGGGAATGGAGTACTTCAGGATATTCTTTTTACTTCAGGTATCCATCCAAAGAGGAAGATGAAGAATGTAGAGGAAGAAGAATTATTAAATCTATTCTCTGCGATAAAGAGTGTTCTTCGTGATATGGTGGAAGGTGGCGGCAGAGATACTGAAAAAGATATATTTGGTGAAGAAGGAAAGTATCTTACTTATCTAAGCAGAAAAACCTATCTAACCCCATGTACAAAATGCGGACAGGAAATAAGAAAGGCTAATTATATGGGTGGCACAATTTACTTTTGTGAGCATTGTCAGAAATAGGTTTACAGAGATACAATTTTAAAAGTTATGGATACATGTAATGGAAGGGAAGCTTTGCTTCCCTTTTTTGTGATGAATTTTGTCCCAAAAGTGTTCAATCTAAAAAATATGTACCTTCTATAAAATACAACCACTGATATCTTGCGTGGTTGTATTTTACTATAGGAAGTAGCTGATTTCATCAGTTGTATTTCATGCTATAAGGAAACGCAAGGGGGTCTACCATAGCATGGAATTTTAGGAACTGCGATATGTAAGAAGGAGGTATATTATGAGGAGTAAAACAAAAGGTAACCTTGGTAAAAAGATTCTGTCAATTTGTCTTTGTACAAGTATGGTATTATGTTCTGCTGTACCAAATATAGCAAGGGCATCAGATCAAATACCAGAAGAGTCTGTTCCTGTGATAGGAGATACTATTGTTACCAATGATGGTACAAACGATAACCTTTGGAAGCTGGTATGGCAGGATGAGTTTAATGGAACAGAACTTGATACGACAAAATGGGGATATCAGGTCGGTGATGGATCAACCTATGGAATTGCGGGTTGGGGAAACAGTGAACTACAGTATTACACCGATGACGGAAATAATGTGAGCTTTGAAGATGGTAAGCTAGTAATTACTGCAAAGAAGAATAAAGATAGTAGCAAATATCAAGGAGCCTCTTATACTTCAGGAAGAATCTGGACCAAGGGTTCCATCGATGTATCCGAACAAGGAACACCCGCCTTGTTTACTAAAAAATATGGACGTTTTGAAGCGAAAATTTCTATGCCAGAAGGAACAGGATACTGGCCAGCCTTTTGGATGATGCCGGCTTACGATAAATATGGTAGCTGGGCGCTGTCCGGTGAAATTGATATTATGGAAGCAAGGGGAAGACTTTTGAATCAAGTGGGCGGAACACTCCACTATGGCGGATCATGGCCAAACAACAAATACATGGGTGATAACTATACCGAAGAATCTTTTCGCATCACGGACGAACATGTCTATGCTTTAGAATGGTTACCGGGCGTTATGCGTTGGTATGTGGATGACATTCTTTATTATGAAACAAGCGATTGGTATTCAAAAAGAGATGGAAATCCTGTAAATTATACTTATCCAGCACCTTTTGATCAGGAATTTTATCTTTTGCTTAATTTGGCTGTCGGTGGAAATTATGATGGCGGACAGCTAGATACTACACTGGATATCAGACAGATGAAGATAGATTATGTGCGAGTTTATGACTTGGAAGGGAAGACATATGATGAAAATGTATTGCCTCCAGCCGTGCTACCAGATCCTCTTCCGGAGGGAGTTGCCATAGGTTCTAATCTTATCACTGGTTCCTTTGATTCGATTCACAAAGTGACAAGTGATTATGCGAATAATAGTACCAATGGATGGGATTTGGTTTGTTTACCTGATTTTTCGGGGGATGCGATTGCAGAAAAACAGGAAGACGATTCTGCAAGAATAGCTATATCATCACAGGGAAGCCAGACTTATTCCGTTCAGATGATACATAAGCTTCCATTAACAAAGGGATATCGTTATAAAGTATCATTTGATGCAAAAGCAGATGCCTTGCGTACGATGGAAATTAAGGTAGCAAATCCGATAAATTTCAGTCTTTATTCGGATGTAGTTAGTGCCACATTATCTACGTCTTATAAGGCACATCAATTTACTTTTGATATGAGCAAAGACTCCACTACAGGAAGGCTAGAGTTAAATATGGGACTTAGTAATATTCCTGTATCGATTAAAAATGTAAAAGTTGAAGTATTAGAGTTAATTGGAGATGTTTCAGAGGATGCCCCAAAGCAACCACTTACAAATGGAGAGCATATTTATAATGGAACCTTTGATCAGGGAAATGCAACGCGTATGCAGTTTTGGAGAGTGGTTGGAGCAACAGGTAATGTTAACGCTTTAGAAAGGGCTCTAAAACTATCGGGTTTTAACGTTTCTTTATCAGATTCTTTTATAGAACAAGTAGGGTTAAATCTATTAAAAAATGATATCTATCAGGTAAAATTCAATGCAAAATCGGAACATACCGGTACGGTTAAGTTAGAACTTTTAAGTGAAAATGGCATGATCGTCTATGGAAGTAAGGAATATGAGATAGGCTCTACTATGACCCCATGCGAATTAACTTTTACAATGGGAACTGATTCAGATGAGATGTCAAAGTTAAGAATCTATGTAGGTGGAAATACAGATATTATTACGCTTGATGATATCTCCATGAAGCGCTTGACTGACAATAACGTAAGTTATGAAGGTGTGAAAATTTATCCGGTAGGCAATGGAGATTTCTCAGCAGGAACCGCAGGATGGACTGTATCGCAAACTGACTATGCTGTAGAGTCTGAAAATGGTGAAAATGTTTGCTATGCAGTTGGTGCCAGGTGTATAAATAATTACGATAAGATGCTAATGTACCCAGGTGTTGATATTGCTAAGGGATTAAATTACACAATGAAGTTTAAGGCGAGAACCTCAAGTGATCAGACTCAGACTCCGATTATTAGAATACAGCGTGAGGGTGGTGACTGGGCAAGTGTACTGGATACAAGCTTTGATATCACAAAGGAATGGCATGAATATACTTATAACTTTACAGCAGGGTTTTCAGGAAACCTTGGACTTAAGTATCTGCTAGGGGCGTTTATTGAGACTTGCAGGTTTTATGTAAAAGATGTGGAGTTGTATGTTACAAATAAACCGTTATTGCAGGGGGCATTTTTGGTTAGCTCTCAAGCCGCGCCAAAGGTATCCGAAGATATTATCCTAAGGTATTATGAAAAATCCGGATGGGAAAATGCAGCAAATATAAGGTTCTCTATCAATAATGTTCCTGTCGATAGCAATCTTGTTAGTCTTAATAAAGCAGCAAAAACGGTTACTTTAAGATCTGAATTATTTGATAGAGCCGGTGCCTATACCATACAAGCAACAGCAGATGGTTATGATTCAACGAATGCTCTAGTTCAATCTGTAATGGAGAGCAGTGGAAATCTCGTAGTCAATGGTTCTTTTGACAATGGAACAGAAGGCTGGGGCACTTATTTTCAAAATGGCTGTGGAACTATAGACGCTACAGAAAAAAATGCAAAGGTTCATTTTATATGGCATGAGGGAAACACTTGGGATTTACAGCTTTATCAGGAGAATATTCCATTGGAAGGTGGAAAATCTTATGTGTTAGAATTTGATGCAAGTGCCACGATACGCAGACCATTTACCATAGAGCTTGGTGTGAAAAACGGTGCCAATCCTTTATCCACCGCAGTATTAGAAGCAAATACCTCTCATTATAAGTTCCGATATGATGCCCCTGTATCCGGAAAAACAAAATTAAATTTTCTACTTGGAAATGTAACCAAGGGAGATTTGATAACATCGAACCAAAACAATCCTCATGATATTATCTTTGACAATGTTGTGATTCGAGAGATGACACCGGAGGAACTTTCCAAAGTGACGCCGGAAATGATTGTAAAGCAAACAATCAAATTAGGAGAAGATAGTATCTTAACTCATTCAATCGAAGCAGCCTGGAATGAAGCACCAAAGATTGTGTACATAAACGGAGAAACTGTACCGTCTAATAAGGTTACTTATTACGAAGATTCAGTTATCCTAGATAAAAGCTTATTCCTGGCAGCAGGAAACTATAGAGTTGTAATTAAAGCTGTTGGTATGGATGATACGATAGAAATAACTCAGGTTGTGATAGGTGCTGATGGTGAATTTATAAAAAATGGTACGTTTGAAGACTTTAGTTCTTGGGGGTCCTGGTTTATGAATGGAGATCAGACCGGTTCCTTAGTGGTTTCGGAGGGGAAAGTTGCAGTAACTTCTGCCGGTCAGAGTTCTGAGACTTGGGCAATTCAAGTACTTCAAGACTCAGTACCGGTTAGTAAAGGGGTAGAATATACACTTACCTTTAATGCAAAGTCTACGCAGAATCACCAGATTGTTGTACAATGTGCAGGTCAGGCGGATAAGACATTTATAATAACTACAATTCCTCAGAAATATTCTTGGACCTTCACCTCTGCGACAAATGGTACGAAACTTAATTTCCTACTTGCTACCAAAGAGGCAAAAAATAATGTTTATACAGTAGAACTTGATAATATTTCTATTAAGAGAAGCAGTGATGTTGTAGTGACGCCAACACCAACACCAGAGGTAACGCCAACACCAGAAGTAACCCCAACGTTGACACCATCCCCAACACCAGAGGTAACCCCAACGTTGACACCAACACCAACGCCAGAAGTAACCCCAACGTTGACGCCATCTCCAACACCAGAGGTAACCCCAACGGCGACACCATCTCCAACGCCAGAAGTAACGCCGACAGTAACACCATCACCGACACCGATGATTACTTCAACCATAGTACCTATACCAGAACAAGTTAGGAATCCGGTTGAAGTATATATTTATGATGGAGCAGCAAAGATTGTACTAAATATGGATACTTCGTTAATAGAGCTACCAGAGGAATTTATTCTTTCACAACTTCATAGCAATTATGTTGATAAGGTTATTATTGAAGTCTATACAAAACATAAGATGCTACCTAATTATGTGATAAAGAAGGAAGCCTTGGAAGCAGCTGCTAAAAATAATAAAGATATCTACTATGTTGTTAAGGATAGTTTAGGTACAGTACTCTATGAGTTAAAATTGGATGCCCAAAATTTATCCAATGGAATAATAATTGGGGAGTTATCTCTCGGTGTTGATATTGGAAGAATATCTGATAATAAGAAGATGAGTAGTATTTTATCCAAAGATAAAAACAATACAGACGGACTCTTCCTTGATTTTAAACAATCAGGAGTACTACCGGCGCAAAGTGAAATGAAATTATTTGTTGGGAAAGAGTATGGATTTAAAGCCTTACAAAAACTATATCTCTATTCGGTAAATAGTAATACCGGAATGCTTGAGCCAGTACCATATGGTACAACATACAGAGTTGATAAAGACGGTTATGTGGAAATTCCTATTATAAAAGGAAATGAGTATGTTCTATTAAAAGAAAAAGTATCGAAAGAAGGAATTACACCGACAAAAAATCTTATACAAGTAGAAAATCAGTTGACTTTAAACCAAGGAGACAAACAACAAGTATTAGTAAGTCTTCCGATTACTTTGGAAAGAGTTGAGAACTTTACAAAGAAGGCTTTATTCAGTGCCAAAGGGAGAGTGATTATAGCATATCAATCCAGTGATGAAGAAATTGCTACCGTTGATGAAAATGGAACGATAACTGCTAAGAGCCAGGGCATTGTTACAATTACTACTAAAGTAAAATTATATTACGGAGCAACTTATACCTATCAGACCAAAGTATTAATCAAATAAGGTAATTTACTAAATATAATTAAATTGTGAATAGAGGTTCTTTTGAGTGCTATCCTATGGATTAATTTTTAGGATAGCACTTTTTATAATTGATAATTATAATAGGAAGAATTAAATATTCAGATAAAGACATATAGAGTATTTCTTGCTTCTTGCTTTGTTGTAGTAGCTTTCTAAATTCGTATAGTAATCCATAAACAGAGGGAGAAAGTTCGGAAGGAATTATTTTAAAAGTAGATAATGAAAATAATTTAATTTAGTTGTTGACAATTAAGTTTGAAGGTGATACACTAAATAAGCTGTCGCTGAGAGATAACTGAATTGTATA
>NZ_DAMADT010000046.1:0-8726 GCF_031997925.1 Lachnoclostridium sp.
GGTGGTGTGAGAGGTCGGAAATTTCTCAGTTAGGGAAATTTCCTCCTACTCGATTCCTATTTTCTTTTAAATATCCCCTTTTTTTAAGCACTTCAATATAGTGAAGAGTGTCATCATCAGCTATAACATCTTCCGATTCTATTAGATCCAAATAATAATATACATTTTGAGGAATTTCTAAAATATCTCTCTTATTTATATCAAAAAGATAATATCCTGAAGAATTTTTCATTAAATGAATATAAGGTGACTTATTAATATATGTATCCATATAAATTACCTCCTTAAGTATTTTCGTTTATTTTCTAAGTTATTGATTCCTTTTTTCATTAAGTAGCTTCATAGGTTCCATTTTTAGGTTTTGATTGATTCTATGGATGGAAATAAGTATCCCTAGTAAGATAATAAATATGATGGATACTAAAGTCGTAAGTACTATTACCAACGTATTTTCTTTTTCCTCCAAGATGGTTTCTTTTATTTCCATATCAGCTCTATTACTATATCTAGAATCATAATAAATATGATTTAAATTTTTAGTGGAAATATGTCGTGATAAGAGACCACCCATACTGCATCCAATGGTACTTCCAAGGAAAAGTAAAAGTATAATTCCAATAAGTAAAGATCTTTTAGAGTTTTTTTTAGTGACTCCCAGACAGCGTTCAATAGCGGTTCGCACTTTTTGATTACTAATAAATAGATGGCTATAAAACAGCAAGAGAAAAATAACCATCAGTAATCCAATTACTAAAAGTACAAGAGACATATGTTTCATATTTTCAAGTCCTGATTCAATCTGTGAATATCCCATATCATAAAAGGTGATTTCAAGTTCACCGGTACCATATTTCTCCCATTTAGATAGAAATTCTTCTATATTGCCGTTTGGGAGCTGAAAGGAGGTATTATAACCCTTCATTGGACCATATGCCACAATATTGGAACTCCGATTTTCAATGGAATTTATAGGTACAACAATCTCATCTCCTCCCATACTATAGTTATATTGGCCAGCACCTTGAGAAGCTGTATAGATACCAACAATGGTATACCAGCTGTCTTCAAAAACAGAATAGACTGCTCCATTTGCCCCATTCGATGAATAAATAACTCTTCCACCATATAAAAGGAAATCTCGACCTGCAGAACTTTTACTATTTGTAAAATAAAGTTGTACATTAATCTTGTTACCAACTGTAAGATTATTATTTATTGCAAATTTATCAGACACAAGGCATACCTTTTTTCCATCCTCATATTCTGCATCTAATATATCTCTTCCCTGACTAATATAAGCATCTCCATTATAAAAGGGCATTAAAAGAATGGTGGAATTGGTTCCAGTAACAGGCTGGGTTTTATATGACATGCTATATCCTTTTGCTAGATTCAATAGCCTTTTTCCAATATCTCTGTCGTAGAACCCTTCTGTCACTTCATAGTACGGAGAGGTATTATTCTTCTCATTCTCTAAAGGCTCTTTCATAAGGGTACCGTCTGATTCATATTCTTCGATTTGGATATTACCAGGCCCATATTCAAGCGTTGATAAATCTGCATCCAATGACTTTTCAAAATGTGAGCCATGGGCCCATGTAGTTTTAATTAATACCATGGAATAACTTTTGCCTTTTTCGAGAGGTTTGGGATTTTCATAATAATGGTTGCAGAACCAGATTGTTGTACCATCTAATGAGGAATTGCCCCAAATTAGCTTGCTAATCTTTATTTTTACTGATTCATTTGGAATACAGTCTTCTAAGGGTGTTACTTCAGCAATCAATAATTCATCATAAACTTTATCCGTATGTACTAATGTATAATCAGGGGCATATGAACCATAGTAAGATCGCTTCTCTGGCTCCTGGGTATAATTTGCTCCATCAAAAGATAACACCGAAGCCGGAAACAACCTTGAATATACTGACTGCTGGCGTAATTCATAATCTTTTTTTTCAGCATTCCACCTGGTAACTGTGTTGATAGACAACGCCTTTTGTTCTACTGTTCCTATGGTAATGAAAGTATCCTCATAGATGCTTATAATTGAGTTGTTCATTATCCAAAGTATAGCTCCTAGCGTGAGAAACATACTGGAAACAGCAATTAGTAGCAAAAACGAAAAACTTCTAATAGGTATACGCAATATTTGTTTAATGCTGTTTCTAATCATTTTTTTGTACCTCAATTAATATTCCGTCTTGCATACGTAATATCATATCTGTTTCTAATGCAACTTTTGTATTATGAGTTACGATTATGACTGCATAATTTTCCTTATGGGCTAAATCCTTTAATAAATTAACAATATATACCTCATTCTTTGTATCTAATTTGCCAGTAGGTTCATCTGCCAGTAGAATGTTTCCACCTGATGCCATTGCCCTGGCAATAGCCACTCTTTGCTGCTCTCCCCCACTCATCATTTGGGGGAACTGCTTTAATATCTTTTCACCTAGCCCTACTTTACTAATTAGCTCTTTTGCTTTTTCTTTTGCTTCTTTGATTGATACACCTTTCAATGTCATTGGAAACATTACACTTTCCAGTGCTGTTAATAAGGGGAATAAATGAAATAACTGATAAACCATTGATGCCTTCTCCATCCAATATTTATCACGATTTATGGAACGAATATCGTTCCCTTGTATATAGAGAGTCCCATAGGTAGGTAAATCCAACCCTGCTAGAAGGGATAAAAAAGTACTCTTTCCACTTCCAGATTCTCCTACTATAGAATATATTTTTCCTCTGATGGGCAACACTTCTGCATATTCTTTCTCTTCTTCAGATACCATTTGCAGATAGTCCTCGATATGAAGAAATAGTTAAGAAGTCAATTGGGCTAAGATAAAGTCTATAAAAATATAAACATTTGAATAACAACTAAAAATTAATTCTCCTAATATTACATTTCCTATCATTTACTTCAATTTTAATGATATTCCCTAATATTTGTTTCAAATTACATAATTCCCCAACATATACTTCATAAATAAATGAAGATAAAGTTAGGGAAGCAAAAGTGGACAAAAAAAGAAAGCCAGCTAAATCAAGGCTTTCAAGATGAGTTTAAAATTGTAAATTCCCTAACATTTATTTCAATGGACATGTCCATTGATGTTGAGGGACATAAATGTATCTAAATCCTGGACATAAATCTTTCTAAACAACTTACATTTGCTTTAATGGTACTCTTCTATATAATATTACGGACATAAATTTATCTAAAAGTAGATAGTTTAACTTTTATTAAAAATTACTATCATTTCAAAGTACAGTATTAACGAATTTTTAGAATATAAACGGACATAAAAGTGTCAAATTGTTATAATACGGACATAAATCTGTCTAATTGAATCGGTAAGTTATTAAGACTTATTAATTCAAGGTAATATACTCCACAATTGCGCTTTAACATATCTTGGTTGCCAATATGCTGCTTCCGTAATATATTGTGTATCACACAAGTACTTTACATAAGGCTTACTATACGATTAATTATCAAACATTATACTCATCATTATCAAGCAAGCCAATTATTACTGTCGTTTGCCTCAATCCATTCGTAAATACGATAACTGGCATACCATTTTTTATTGATGAATGGGTCTTTTAATACACAGCTTTCTACTTCCTCCTGAGAATTTGACTCAAATATCAGCAAACCCTTACCGTCGCTATTTTTTAAAGGCCCGCACAAAATTAAAATCCCCTGTGAATGTAAATCTCTCAAATGTTCCACATGACCTTTCAACAAGTCCAATTCCAAGTCGTCTTTTCGCTCATCCTGATAAATCACAACATATTTTGCCATTTCCTGTCCTCCATAATTGATTAATATTATGCACTTACATTCATTAGAATGTCACCGACTTTTCCCATCATGAAGAAGCTCATTTAGTATCTCCTCAAATACATAACAATCCGTAAGATGGTCATTAACCATACCTATAGCCCGCATAAATGAATAAATTGTAGTCGAGCCAACAAATTTAAAACCCATTTTCTTTAAATCACGACTTATTCTGTCGGAGAGCGGGCTGGTTGCGGGCAAATCCTCATGCCTTTTCCAATGGCCTGTAACAGGAATATAATCAACATATTTCCAGATGAATTTATCAAAACTTCCATGTTTTTCTGCAACATTTAAAAAAGCACGAGCATTGATTATAGTCGCATTAATTTTTAGCCGATTTCTTATTATTTTCTCGTTTACCATGAGTTCCTGAATTTTTGTATCGCCATAAAGGGCTACTTTGTTAGGGTCAAATCCATCAAAAGCTTCTCTGAATGCTTCTCTCTTATTAAGAACTGTTAACCATGAAAGTCCTGCCTGCATACCCTCTAAAATAAGCATTTCAAAAAGTTTTACATCATCATGTACAGGCCGTCCCCATTCGTTGTCATGATAATCTATGTATATAGGAATATTTCCCGTCCATGAGCATCTTACTTTTTCATTCATAAAATCTGTACTCCAATCGTAATCTAATAACTTTTCTCTACCGGAAGAAAAAGAACTTTAACGCTCTGCTCATCCATAAATGACAAGTACTCACAAGCTGCAGCATCTACATCGGCATTCTTATATGCCCTATGAACATCTTCCATCGTTTCCCACAAAACCGAGTCAGCCCACATCTCGCCATCACATAGCAGTTTCCGAGAAATGTAGCCTTTTTGCTTAGAGAGAAATATACTATTAAATCTGTCTGATACAAGTAAAAATTCTGGTACCGATGCTCCCTTTTTAAGGTTAAAAGAAGCAAACTCAACTGTATTGGCCATAATATTAATACTCCTTTACAAAATTTCCATTATCTAATAGTAACACATTAAACTTGACTGCGCTATGTCATATTACAAAATAATCTTCGGCACACACTTGCTACCAATTGTGATAAACATAAAATAATTATACCGTGTTTTAGCATTTATTCAAATGATTTGATGAACTGCAACTAGAAATAATTTGCTATTCTATTTCAAAAATTTCATAACAATCGTCTTTTCGAGCAACAACATAATCCGGTACATTAAAGTCTATAGATTGACTATAGTAATTTAGTGATAATTCTATATTAACCTGCAATTTTGTAAAAATATGTTCATATAACTTATTAAATAAACGGGCATATATGAGAAAAGGTATATAGTTGTCAATTATACCTTTTCTGTTTATATAGCCTTCTATATCAAAAATCGAAAATGCACATCTTCTTACTTTATTATAAAAATTTCAATTCCCGAACTTATTAAAAAATTAATACATTTAATAAAAATAAAAATACTGTTACTAATCATTAAGAAGTATTTTGATATATAACATATAATTACAAAATACACCATAGATTACCACTTAGAATTCAGATTATTGCTTAATTATATTTTGTGTTCATTTATGTTCCATTTATTATACTAAAACAATCTCTTATTATTATTCAAAAAACAATAAAAAGTCAGAGATGTACACATACCTCTGACTAATAATATTCATTTTCAATAGATTTAATTATTAATAATTTCTATAACATTGTAGAATATTTGTAACTCTTATAAAATATGAATATTTCTATATTTTTTCTATATTAATAATTTTCTATAAACTCATTTGAATAATTGATCATATTTCATTTGATATTTAGATTATTACTGTCGGTGGTCACAAAATTTACACAATGTTGGTCAGATAACTTACAAAATGTACTCTCTTTTATTATATACGTGTAATCAAGATATAAATTTTGGACACATAATTAGCACAAAGCTGATTTTTATCAGATACCTGAGAAAACACGTATTTTGAGACACAAAGTTTACACAAAGAAGTTTCTTTATATTGCTATATTTATTATATGGACCAATTATCATAACAAAGCTTTTTGGTCTACGAAAATCTATCAAAAAATATGCTACTGATAGGCTTTCGTAGGCCGATGTACACCTTAGTTATTACAATTAATGAGTATATTTATAATATGATAAAATTTAATATATTAGATTTATATTGGATAAAGGCCTCTCTCCTGCATTGTAATTAACTTATTGAGAGTAAAACTTACTTATCCTTGTTATTTCATATTTTACCAATCAGGTACAGGCTCTATTATTATTATGTACATTATATCGAATTTCTAAAGTCTAAGACTCCTGGTTCAATAGAAACACCATTCCAAATTCTATTGGTAATTCCAACATCTTCTGGTTTAATATCTTTGTAAGCACCTTGCATCCCTTTAATACAAATACAATGATCATCTATTTCTACGATACAGTGAAGTTCATTTTTATATAAAATTATATCTTCTAGAACTGGATATTTAGCATGAATTGCTTTTGGATAAGAATATATTTTTTTTAATCCATGCCATATATATGACATTGAATTAAGTGTATAATAAGGTATATTTTGAATTATTTTGCAGTCTTGACCGTGATCATGTCCATTCATACATAGAATTGTACTTCTAGAAGAAAGTATTTTTTGTATTTCAGTTCGGTTCTTTATCCCTCTATCTGCAAATTCATGAATTAAGCTATGATGAGAAAATACAACGTAATTCAGATCTTCTCTTTTCATCTCATTTTTCAACCAATTGATTTCGAAATCTGGAATAATTGGATACAAATCCGCATTCTTAATATAATTCCGTTTGTAATAACATCTAAATTCATTTTGACTTTGCATATAACAAGAATTAAGCATGATAAATTTCGTGTTATCAATTATAAATGATTGATATGATTCTTTAACACCTACAAATTTTCCCCATTCTTCTTGAGAGAACAAATCAGAATCATGATTTCCCATTACAAAATATAGAGGTATGTTTAATTTTCTCAGTTTACTTATTATAAACTTATTTTCATCAATGGGGTGGCATAAATCACCTAATGACATAATAAAATCAAGATTTTCTCCTCGAATTGAATCTATAAATTCATCTAAACGCTGTCCCCCATCCGGTATATGATCGTAATGTAGATCAGTAAAAACAGCAAATTTTATCATAATAGCTTCCTTTCCGTAAGGTCTTATAAATAAGCTGTATATTATTAGTTATACTGTTTACCTTAAAACCCAAACTCATTACTGTCCGGATCAGCTGTGGTAAACTTTCTTGTTTCCAAAGGGATGTACATATCGGCTCGATAGCGGTTACTTTATCCTTTACTCTCTCCCAAAGTAAATCCTAAATCAAATGTTAATTATTGCTATATTAATTCTTTGTTTCGGGATAAGGCTTAATCATATTAGGTTTTAACCTTTCAGGAATTTTGTATGATTTTTTATGAATAAAATTCACAAGTGTTTTATTACCGAGTGCATCTACTTTATAAGTGATTTCATCATCCCCTACAGGGATATGTGCACCTATAATTGGCTTTGTCTCAAAGGTAATGTAAATATTTACTGGTTCACCCTCTTTTTTAATATTTTTAATATTAAACATATAATTAATATATCCTAATTCATCCGGAAAATAATTATCATAAAATTTACTGCTATCTGCAATGATATTGTCCATAAATAAAGCAATAATTAATTCATCTTTTGTTTCGGATTCGGTAGTTGATTCGTATCTAAACGTTGGTAAGGTGTGATTTCTTCGTAAATAAAAGACCATTTCAAGAAGCAATATACCCGTCAAAATTAGTATAACGATAAACTGCCATCTTTTATTATGATTCATGACTTCACCTATGGTATCAATTCATTACAATATATTAATGCCAAAAAATAAATATTCTCCTTTGTAAACAACAGCGAATCATTCAACATCTCAAAAAATTCCTATTTGTCTACTTTATCAACGATAAATTGGATTTCGTAATCGATAACTAAAGCGTATTAAAATCTTGATGAACATCACATTCATTAAATATAGCAATATTATTTTCAGCATACTTTTTAGTCCAAAAACAGTTTACTAAACATTTTAAGCATCCATCACATTGGTACACATCAACGATTAAATCTCTATTCATACCTCGTTCCCATGTAGTACCATGGATAACACCCGCTGGACATATATCTTTACAAATAGTACATTCACCACATTTTGGCTTTATTATTGGTCTGTTTTCAGTAGGTAACGGTGCATTTGTCAAAACGGTACACATACATAATGCACTTCCATATTCCTGTGTTACTAACAAATTACTTTTTCCAATCCAACCCAATCCAGCTAATATAGCTATTTTTTTATGTGGAAGTAAAGTAGTTTTTGTATTTTCATTATAATATCCATCTATTAGATTTCTTTCTGATTGTGCAAATGAACTGTATCCTTTTGCAATAAGAAAATCAGCTATCCATTCTGCAAGTTCATCAGTACGGCGCTCTTTTTCTCCAAATTCAGAATAATCTACTATATTTTCTATTAACTGACGAAAGATATATCCAGAGCTAAGAACTACTCCTATTATAATAGCAACGTTATACCCTCTGTTTTCTTTTACTGAGAGCTGTGATATATCAACTATTTTTATAAGATTTGCACCACGGGTATTTAACTCTGTAACTAACTCATTATACATATGTAACTCCCACCAAAGCAGATTAATTTAATAGAAATTCTGGTTAAATTATAACAGCCTTAATATTTGTGCATCAACCTCAAATATTCTTAAGAGCCAAAAATACGCCATTCTATATCTGCATCAATGTTAAGTTCTTGATTTGTTGGGAAAACTTCTTGCATAATAACTCCTCCACT
>NZ_DAMADT010000046.1:8736-25049 GCF_031997925.1 Lachnoclostridium sp.
GATTTTCTATAACAACGCAAAATGGGTACTCTCTATAATTGATTTCATTTGACATAAGCAAAAAGGGTGTCCGGCAGGGTCAAACATAACTCTCCAATTATCTGAAAATTGCTTATCTGCGATTGCTGATCCACAATGGATTGCATATTGAACTGCTTTTTCTACATCATTAACAGCGAAGTCCATATGTGCCATTTGCTGTTGAGCTCCAGGTTCTTCCGGCCACACGGGTGGTTTATACTCAGGATTCCGTTGAAACAATATACAAGGATATGCTCCCTGATTGGTTCCTGGAGCGTATACACATGCCCATTCTTCATCGATAAACATTATTTCCCACTTGAGCAACGCCGCATAAAATTTCGCTAATTCATGCGGGTCTTTGCAATCCACCGTAAATGAGTACATTTTGATTTTCAATTCATCATCCATAAGCTAATACCTCCTAATGTAAATAATTCGCTCTACAAATTCAAATACTTCATTCTATGGTCATACTGTCATGTACCAATATGCACCATATTTTGTCCACCCCATCGGCGGCACATGCGTTCCAAGGCAAAGGTCCTAAGGGAAACACTAATCCTGTCTTTAAAAACTACCCGACAAATTCAAATTTGTCTGTTGCTTTTAATTGCATATTATGCTTATACTGTCGTGTTAATCGAGAACTTCAAAGGTAAATTTGCATGACTGTTCACCGTTTGTATTAAGTGGTGATGAATTGATTTCTTTCAACTTCAGTTTTACTCCTAAAGCGTTTTGATAGTGATATAAAAAGTGCCCTGCACAACAACCGCAGTATGTAGGAGAAACGGAAAAAGGCTGTTTCAATTTTTTAATCGAGCCGCAGGAACAAGTGTTTTTACCCGTGTGAACACCGTTTTGATAGCCGCCAAATGTAATCGTAAATGTACAATCGTCATTCAGACAAGGCGACATCATATATTGAATACTTGACATCAATGCAAGTTTTTCAGCAAAAGGTTTATCCGCATGTTCCAAGGCAAACTCCTTACAGTCCTTGTCACGCTGACCTCCCTTGCAACAACCCTGTTTTTCCATAATTGAAAGACATTGCTCCTTTGTCAGCAACTTATCCATTTTGTCAATTAGAGAAGTAATATTATGCGGATTATTGCAGTCAGCTTCAAAGTCCATTTGTTCCATAATTTCGCTTTTGATTTTCTGCTTTTTCATTGTGTCTCTTATCTTTTTTAAAGTCGGCATTTTTATCCCCCCACAAAATATAAATAACGCTAAACCGCTGTTGCGGTGGCTCCTCAAGGGTAGCCTTCGCTCTGTTTAGATTGCATAAATTTCATGTAGCTTTGTATTAATTCACCTACAGGAGCGAATGTTCATAATCTCATTGACAAATTGGAATTTGGTCCCCCTGTCATGCTTGTAGTCTTTACCATGTTTCGCAATGGAGCTTGCCGATTGACCCTTTAGGTATTCCAAATTCAGATCTTGGGTTAAATGGAAGATAAGCCATAACAGAATTACCTTCTCTTCTAATATCTACCGTACATTTCAAATAAGCGCCCCCACCTCTCGAGAGTATACGGATTGATTCAAAACGCACCGCCAAATTCCAGTTTATCAGTGTGTTATTAATCCACTATCTCAAACGTAAATACAACGGGATTTACAATATTTTCGCTAAGGGGAGACACATCAACCGACTTAATCTTCAGTTTTATTCCCAATGCTTTTTGATATTCATACAAACGCCCACCTGCGCATCTTTCAAAATATGTTTCAATGGATGCCGGAAATCGAAACATTCCTTTTGGCGCATGCTTGTAGTATCCATGGTTACAGGCAAAAGTGACTGTGATTGTATTATCATCATTCAAAACAGCTGTTCTGCCAAAGGTATTTGTAAATAGATCCAGCCTTTCGGCAAGGGGCTTGTCAGCGTGTTTAAGTGCGAAGGCTTTGCGTTCTTTATCGTACCCAGTACCGCTACAACTTCCGTTTTGCTCGTATAGCCTGAAGCGTTGCTCCTTGGTGAGGTGTTCTTCCATCGCTTTTAAAAATTTTTCTTCGCATTCGTCTCCTTTATATGTTTGAACAATGTGCTCAAACAAAGGCAATAAATCATCAGGAATTTCGTTTTTACGCATTTGCATAATTTTCAGCATAGTTTTCATTTGCATAGATCCTCCTCTTCAATATCCATCACAAGATAACTGAGGCTGCTCTCTCCATTGTTCAATAACAACTCCAGAATTATCATTTCAAAGATAAAACAATTATACTGTACGAATTTATTTACATCGCCGTTTTATTGATAAAATCAACTTCATACTGCTGTTCACCGTATTTTCTTTCGTTGTCAGTAATAGTACCTTCTGTAAGGGTAATACGCAGAACGATTGAGTTCGGATTGTCTTCGTCACCAACTTCATCGAACCAGTCGAAGATTTTTTTAAATTTTGCTCTGATTTCCGCATTCTTCTCGTCTTTAACCCAACCGAGATTTTCAGCCGTGCCCTGGAAAGCGTACCAATCTAACCCACCGACGGAAACTTCGTTGTTCCTCTCAATTTGCAGTGTTTTATTTTTTTTGGCGTCCGTAGAAACATAAAATACGCCGTCTTCATAATAAGCACAAACCATACGGACAGCAGGGCGAGGATTACCAGCAGTGTTCGGGGATAGTGATATTGTCGCAAGGGCAATAACTTCTTCTTTACCATTTCCGCAACGTTCCTCCATAAGTTTCATCGCGTTTTCGTATTTACTCATTTTAATTCTCCTTTAAAATATATTTAATTTATGCTGTAACTATAGTCAAACCACTTGAAACGTAGCTCAAGATTTAAATTTCAAGTTTTAGCCACAAAGCGGGACGAACACCGCCTGTACATTTGCCATCGCTGATGTTGCCTTTCAATATATTGTTGCCTTGGATACCTATATTACCGTCAGTCCCGAAGATGTACACGGCTTTTACATTAACGCGGCCGGGCGACCGAAGCCACCACCACCAATCCCATTCTTTACCCTGAAGTCTTGCTAGTCGCTTACTGTTGTTTTCATCTTTTCTTTCAAACCAATATCTTTGATTTTTTCCTCGGTTTTGCAGTTTCGAACGGCTATCACCGAAATAGTTGCACACTTCCTCAAGGTTTAATAAAAATATGTAGTCCTTCGTATCTGCTCCGCCTTTTGAACCATACCACTGATTGTCAGGATTTTTATTTATTACCGGAATTATTCTTGACTTATCAGTTGCGTTGAATTTGCCATAAAATTCATCGTTCAGATATTTTCTTAACGAGCAGTCAGCCCATGTTATATCTTTATAAGCGTCATGGTAAGCACGCTGTTCTATAATATACTCGGTTATAATCAAAGCCGCATTATTTTTTACGTCAAGAATGCGCCAGCTATAACCACCGAATGGTATTACCTCGCCGATATTAAATTCTTCCATTCACCTTCTCCTTAGTAGGGAATAATAAATCAAATTCTAAATCCTTCATTTTACCGTTTTACTGCATTTTTGCCAAAGCGATTTCTTTTGTTTTCCCTCTGGTAAATGCACCTATGTAATTGTTGGAATACATGATTGTATCATTCCCATTGTGTTCCCAGACACATGTAATTCTCATGCTTAGTCGCCTCCTTGAAATCCTTATTTATCTTGGCGTAATCTATAGAAAGAGGAATATAGTCTTAATATGTAAGCAATTATATTAATTCAAGAACCTATTTAATATTTGTGGATTTTCACTATTTTCATTAGCTATACAGCCATACCCCAATATGTTAGGTAGTGCCTGGCGAACTTTGATTCCGAAAAATTAGCTGCTAACCTACACAAATATACACCAACGAACCCCGTATATGTCGATTAGATCAACCATTAACTCACTGAAATCACAAGTACTTAATGGATAAAGAATCTTAGCGCCATTCTTGAGTATATTATATGCTTTGAGAACCAAATCTTCTTTGCCTTCCCCAAAATGTAAGCAAAATTGCATAGTAGTGCCTGTAATTTTCTCCTCGTCCTTAAGTGCTTCTGATACTGCCAATATCTGCCCGTACACATTGAGTTCGGCGTGCATAAAAGTTCCATCAGAGTGAGGATAACTTGCCACTAACTCAGCATCAAAGGCTTTTTGATATAACTCTACTGCTCTATCGCTACCTCTTACATATATCTGCATCATTGATCTATGCATCTTCGGTATACCTCCATGGTATTAATTATTTTTCTTTGATTATAGTACATTAAGCGGACAACTGTATGTCATGTTCTGCCTCACACACTATTCCATCTATAGAATTGGAAACAAGCAATACATCTCAGGATGCTCCAGATCTATCGTTTGCTTTGGATAAACTTCCAACGTAAATTCATTACTTAGCTTAATCTTTTCATCCTTTGCCCATTTCTTAGCTTCTTTTTGTCTTGTCATTAACTTACCATCCACTAAATCCTGATGATTTTCTCCATTAAATTCTACCTTAACATACTTTCCTGCTGGAATTGTAAAACTCTTGAATCCTGCCTCCTCCTCTTGGATTTCTGTTGTTTCAACTCCAACTATATAGTCAGGCACTTTATTTAGACAAACTGCATATTCAATCTCTTTGTCCGCGCGATTCGGAGTATTATTCTTCATATCCTCCGTGTACTTGTCCCACATTACTCCAAGACTATCAAAATTAATCGGCAAGCCAGAACTCTGTAAATTCAGCCCGTACACTATAATATTTTCCCCAACTGTTATAACTTCGATATTACACTTTTCATTATACATTTACTAATCACCCTTCTAAATTACATGATATATTCTTTATATCACATATGGATATTAATGTAAATAAAGGTTGTATTTATTTACGTTTCATCTTGCAAACTGGATGGAATCAAAATAAAAAAGCGATACTTTTTACATTGCTTTTTCCAAAATCATTGGAAAAAACTATTGCTTCAAACATACTATTCCATAACATTATAGAGACCTATTATTTTGAATACGACTGAATTATTCATACAACGAATCTTCATAAAAAAGCAATCGATTCCCAGTGTATTTATTATTTTCATATGACAAATGATAAATTGAGTTTTCTTCGATCATTTTATAATCATTGTATGAACACTTAACCCTTACTATCGGATCACTAATAATACTTTGAATATATATATAATGTTTATCACTAAATTCTACTTTTTCTACTATCAGATAATCGCTATCATATATACGACCTGAGTTATTATATTTTGTGATGCTTAGATGTAAAATTAGTATTAGTAATGTGGCAAATGCTAATATTTTGTTTTGAGTTTTATTTAATCCATTGTGTCCTAATAAATACACAAAAAATTTTATAACTAAGATTATAGGTACGATAAAACAAATTCCTACACTTATGTCATCTAGCGCGTATAGAATTGTATAAGTTGATCGTCTCAAATTATAAAAATGATAAAATATATAAAACCAAGCTGTAATTAATAGTATTAATAATATCAGTATAGTTATATATTCTTTTTTATTTTTCTTCATAATTCCAATCCCCCATTGAGAAATATGTGAATTACCTGTTAATCAGTAACTTCTTGGTCTCCATTTCCTTCGTTTCCTAAATATACCTTGTATTCTTTTCCTTCATATAAGTTCATAATCTGTCTTCGCAATTTTGAGGGATAAAGTGGTGCCTGATTTAGAGACTCTATCTCGAGCCAATCATATCCTACTTGGTTTGTATCACTATGTAGCACGGTATTTTTGATTTCACCCAAATATTCGCATAAAAATACCAAATCTACTCTATGAAATTTTTCTCCATGTACACCCTCGATAACAAATACTAATTCTTTTGCGACCACGTTTATTCCTAACTCTTCAGCGACTTCTCTGCATACTGCTTTAGAAAGGAGTTCTTCTGTTTCCTGTCCACCCCCAGGCATAATGTACCACTCTTCATTTTCGTCCTTTATTTTAATTGCAAGCATCTTTCCGTCTTTGATAATCAATGCTTTGGCTGAATTTCTAATTATCCTTTCCATGAAAACCTCCACAATATTTCTGATTTTCACTGATATAATAACAAATTGTTCATACAAATAATTCCATAAATTGTGATAAACCTATTTAGTATTATCAATATTGTTTTAAGTCTAACGATATTATTCCATTGATATTTCTAGAGGCTATATGCAATGTATCATTTTCTATCATGGTACGCCCTGATAATTTAAGTGGAATATTTATTGTGCTCTCCAATTCAAGTGTTTTCTTATTCCAAAAGTTTATTTCACTACATGGATATGAAATTGTAATAATATAATTACTGTAAATCCCAACACAGTCAAACATTCTTTTATGAGCATTTCGTTTTTTTGATTTACATATTCCTGACTCTATATCTATAAGGTAAAGTATTTTATCCTGACCAGCAGCATATATGTTATTCTTATTTATTAAAAAACTACCAATATTTTGTTTGCTAAGTAAAATAGATTTATTAAGTTCCATATTTGATTTATTAATATATAATAATTCACCCCCAACATTTACTCCCAATAAAAGTTCATTATAACTATGTAAGCCCCAAATACTGGTTGAGGATATGTGTTCTATCTCTTGTATTGTAAAATCCTTAATATCAATAACGTTTATTGCTCCATTTCGCATGCAGGTATAAATATTCTCTTCATCAATCGTCATACCACAGATATCAGAAGATAAATCAGTTCCTAATTGTAAAATTGATAAAATTGAATAATTATTTTTATCCATTATGTATAATGTATAAAAATCTCTAATAACTAATAGTTTATTATTAGCTACTAAATCTCTCGAAAATCCTTCTTTTTTAAACAATTTTTTTGAATGAATTATTTCTTTCGTGTGTTTATCAATCTTGTATACGCTTTCGTTAGAAATACAATAAACAAATTGATTATCAATACAAAATCCTGTCACACATTTTTCTAGATTTACTAAGTAGTTCATAAGGCCATCACCGTAAACTTTCTCCCTTCCCAAGCTTTGCTTAGCTTATGTATTTTTTCTCCCCATATATAATTGAAAAATGCAATCTACCTTGTGGAATCCACCGTTCTTTATTATGGCTTCTTTTACTCCTGCATACAAAGCCACTTTGTTCCAATCCGGCAAATTTCTATGGTTAGCTAAGGTATCAAGAAAAACTATCCATTCGTCCGCGCTGTAGGTTAGTGTCGCTTCGTACAGATTCATTAAAACATCGCTAAAACCGTAAACGCTTAAATCCTCAAATCCATACCCGATTAGTATTTTTGGGTTTTCTTCAAATCCTTTTTTAGTCATTTTCTTTATATTAGGCCTATCCCATGTATAATAGCTATAGAAATGTTTTCATAAACCGCATGAATTTCTTCGCTGAGTTCTTCGCCGCCAGGAGGAATATAGTTGAAGTTGTAACGTAACAATGCGATTGCCCCGTCACTTTTTAATAAGCGGAAAGCCTTGGGACACCCAGTTTCCGCGTCTACCCAATGAAAAGCAGAAGCGGCATATATCAAGTCGTAATTGTTTTCTTCCAACAAGGCGTCCTCGAAAGTGGAAGTGATTACGTTAAAGTCCTTAT
Source organism: Lachnoclostridium sp. (assembly GCF_031997925.1). NCBI lineage: Bacteria > Bacillati > Bacillota > Clostridia > Lachnospirales > Lachnospiraceae > Lachnoclostridium > Lachnoclostridium sp. The sequence continues at coordinate 16,342 of NZ_DAMADT010000046.1, forward strand.
ATCCCTTAAACCGTTCCATGAGGAAAATCTGTCATATTTGCGCCTATCTCAATGGCGGTTACATCGTATCCTGCTTCGATAAAAGGAGCGATCGCTTTCCCTGTTCCTGCACCTATTTCAAGGGCTTTTTTACCTTTTTTCAGCCCAGAATATTTACAAACATCCTCAAACAGCTCGCTGGGATATTTAGGGCGTACTCTATCATAATTCACAACCATTTCATCAAAATGCGTTCTTCTATGACGTTCCCATCCTGTTCCGGTATCCGTTTCCATTAAATTTCTTTTTGTGCAGAATTTTGTTTATCATACTATACCAACATCGCAGTAAATCATAATTCCCACGCCGGATAATAGCTGTGTCTTCAGTATTCTTTTAAGGATGATTTTTTACCATGGCTAATTATAAACATCAAACATTTAAGCTTAAAGGGTTAATAAATGATTAAAGTTTTATCATTTATATTAATTCAAAGTTATCCTTATTTATCCTTCACACATAGTTTCGAATACCTGCCCTTCTATACTAATAATTTCATCAATGGGGATTGCTGTGCCATCAGTCATAACTAGAACCCGTTCATATTCGTCTATCTTCTTAGCCGTACTGATAGTAGTAACATAGGCACCGCCATTCTTCTTCGCATCCGGCTGAAAGTAGGTAATTACGATTTCAGGATTCTCTTTCATCCGATCTGCTATGATTTGCAGCCTATCGCTTAAAGCGTCCTTTATATACTCGTCTATTTCTACTCTCTCGTCAGTCAGTCTTGCAGTTTCTTTGATGGCGGCACCATGACCGGTAAGTGCGGCGAAGGGGGAAAACTGAGCTGCGCGGTCTATAGCTGTCATATGTGGACGTGTCGCAGAGACGTGGTGAGGTAGATTGATAATGTCGTCATATGACCTTGTCATGCCTTGTGCCCTCCAATCTGCTTATTCCGGCCTACTGTTGTAGCGCCTTCCTCCAGATTCATACCCTTTAGAATGGCGTTCTTGCCATATTTCTTTTTTATATCTAACATCGCTTTTTGCACTCTTTTTTCTCGTGCAAGCTCGGCATCTTCATCCTCTTTTTTCGCATTCGCAGTCATGTAATCTGTAAAGAGATCAAGCTGTTCAAAGCTGTCCGTCTTTTGAACGGTTGTCTCATCAATAACATGATTTGCTGTGATGTTGACTCTTCTGATCAAGAGATTTTTGTCTACGATGCGTTCAAACAGCTCTGTAACGGCATCCAGAATTAATTTGGTAGAGGAGGTTTGCCTGCCAAGATTTGCCGAACCATGCGCAGATTTCGGAACGGTACGTCCGTAGTGGTCAGTGGTGATCGCTCCGTGATATGATTTCTTTATCTTCGGGTCTGTCATATTTTCAATATCGTATCCGACCGTCAAAACAAGCTGGTCGGTCACAAGCCTTTTATCAACCAAATCAAGTACCAGTAGATCGGTCATTTCCCTCATAATCAGCTTCGCTTTGTCAAAAGTATAGGCGCTTTGTAGCACCTGTCCAGATCCAATACTGTTTGTGCTCGGCTTATACGCTTTAATAACGGCAATTGTGCATGGCTCCCATCCCCATGCATGGTCAATCAGTAGCTCAGCGTTGATGCCGAACAGCTTATATAATAAATCCTCGTTGTAGTAATCGGTAGGTTTACCAAGAGAACATCTTGCAATATCTCCCATCGTAAAGAGACCTTGTTCCTCCAGTTTCTTGGAATATCCTTTTCCAACACGCCAAAAGTCTGTTAAAGGCTGATGTGACCAAAGGGAGCGACGGTAGCTCATTTCGTCCAGCTCGGCTATCCTCATACCATTGTTATCATCAGGTATGTGCTTTGCCTGAATATCCATTGCAATCTTGCTAAGGTATAGGTTTGTGCCAATACCAGCTGTTGCTGTTATACCGGTTGTATTGAGTACATCCTGAATCATTTTCGTGGCAAGCTCACGGGCTGAAAGATTGTAGGTGTTTAGATAATCGGTGGCATCAATGAATACTTCGTCGATAGAATAGACATGGATATCTTCGGACGCAATGTACCTCAAGTATATATTGTAAATCCGCGTGCTGTACTCTATATAATATGCCATTCTTGGTGGAGCAACAATATAGTTCAGTGAGATACTTGGCGAAGATTTCAATTCAGTATCTATGAAGGAATCGCCAGAAAAGGCTCGTCCTGGGGCTTTGTGTAGCCGTAGCGAATTTACTTCCTTGACCTTCTGTACGACTTCAAACAACCTCGCTCTACCGGGAATTCCGTATGTTTTGAGAGAGGGAGAGACGGCGAGACAAATGGTTTTTTCGGTGCGGCTTGCGTCAGCGACAACTAGGTTAGTGGTTAGTGGATCCAGCCCTCTTTCTATACACTCGACCGAAGCGTAGAAAGATTTTAAGTCTATTGAAATATAGGTTCTGTTCTTCATTTTTATTCTCCGGCCACCTCCTTCAGAAATTATCTGTCAAAAATTCTTTTATATTCTCAAAATCAAAAAACTTACAGTGATTTTGCAATGCATAACTCCTCATTATTGCTAATTTATGTAGCTTAAATATACCATTAGATAGATGATATTTCAAATTATATATGCTGAAATATTTAATGCTTCTATTAATAAAAATGGAAATATTTATTGTTTTTTACCATATTATGAGATATTATAGAGTTGGAAAGTAATATACATCCTGCGATAAATTGCATGGGGTATTTGTAAATTTATATTTGTGGAGGACTATGAGAATGTTATTGATTTTATTGTGGGAAATTATAGCAGCTGTACAAAGCTTTTTATCATATGGAACAGCATACAGGCTTACGAAAAATGGTGGTGACAACGGTGTATCGCTTTTCGGATGGTTCTTAGTTCTAAACTTAGCTTCATTGGTCCCGGGTCTAGGCATATATCTGTGGTTTAAGTTCAAAGATGAATAAGTTAAATGTTGTACATATATTTCTATAATCAGTTTTTATTATTGTTACAATACTGCTTGCGTATCATTTAATGCCGGTCTTATTATAATAAAGACAAAACCCCTCAAGCACGTAAGCTTAAAGGGTTAATATGCGTTATCATGGCTTTAATGTTAATACTTGTAAATAGATCTAAGCTATGCTATAATCTTAATAAAGAGGTGGTACTAGATTATACCCCTCGTAAATTGGTTAGCTTAAAAAATAACCGGACTTACTAGGGGCGGTTATTTTTTTCGTCTATTATTACTTCTGACGAGGTTTCTTCTCTAATGGTATTTATCTTAAAAAAACTGCCTGGCTCCTTCCTGAGGTAATTGCACTTACAAATAGATCTTCGCCGGTACCTGTAATAGTGACGTTCATGCTTACACGGTTGCCTCTAGCCATACTATATCGTTCATAAAACGTAACATATAAAGATTATACCAACAAAATATTAAAGTTTTATCCAATATCGCTTCATTATATTTCCTTCAACATAAATATCTTTTTCAAATATTCCACCATTTGCAATAATAGCTTTTTCGCTAGCTATATTATCAATATCACAAGTAATCATGACTTTATCTAAACCGTAATTTTTGCAGTTTTGCAGGTTTTGTCTTAGCATCTCCTTTGCATACCCCTTCTTTCTTTCACTCGGGCGAACAGAATATCCGATGTGACCACCCCACTCACTTAAAATAGGATGATTTATGTGATGTCTGAAATCAATTACACCAACAATTTTATTATCAGAAATACGTACAGCAATATAGATATTTGATGGCACTCTATCCTTAGGACAAAGTTCATCATTTTCCATCATCTCTATCGTTTTTATCCATTCCTTTACTGATAAGCACTCTCTCAAATTATAACATCCTGCAAAACTATCTGTATCATTGTTATCTAATAATTCTTGACGAAATTTTTGAATATCATTTGCGTAATCCATTGTTGGCTTTATCAGCAAAATCTCATTCATAATTTGATTCCTTTCTTAGACGGATAAATATGAGAATAGATATATAATTAACAATTATGTTTTAAATTGCTACTGTCGAGAGCTATGAAAGTACATAACATTATGGGTAGTTTTTCTTCGGATAGAATCACCAATGTCACAATTTTATTACTGATTTCTGATATAGTTCTCAACTGAGTCCCTACATAATTCCAGAAATGTTTCTTCTCCAATGGTATTAATCTTAAAAAATACTGCCTGACTCCCCCCTGAGGTAATTGCACTTACAAATAGATCTTCGCCGGTACCTGTAATAGTAACGTTCATGCTTACACGGTTGCCTCCAGCCATACTATATCGTTCATAAACCCGGACAGCAACGCGTGTATCTGCCATATTTATATCACTTCCGTCCTCATAACTTACAGAAGAACTACCATTGATAATATCTCTATGTATCCAATTCACTAACTCTTTGAAGCTTCCATTTAATCTTCGTTCATATTTAGCCATATTAATCCTACCTTTCATCACTATTTACTAACATTTACTTCTCACACCTCATCATTTACAACTTAATTACTTGATAGAAGATAATGTTTAATCTTATCAGAATCCGTCGTTGTACCTATTTGATGTTTCAAGTACATATAAAAATCGTCTGTATTGCTATCTTGATCAATAATTACATAATTATTTAAATCATTTACTCTTGGTATCTTACCTATATTATAATATTCAATAATATAGGATTCATATGGCTTCTCTGAATTTTTCTGTTCAGTTAAGTATTGAATCATTCTCATATTTTTTTCTAATGAAATGCTATCTCTAAAAAGCTCTTCATCATTACTTTTAGAATCATCTACATAAATACATAATGATATTGTTTCATCAGTTTCTTTGGATATATTTACAGAATATATTTGATTTTTCTTGTAATCAAATATACGAATATAGCCCATATTTATAGCATTTGTCTCATCTAAATATATTATTTCGTTTAGTAATTTTGCATCATCTCCTATTTCACCCCATTTTTGTTTTATTAAATCCAAAACATCAATATATATATTTATGAGTTCTCCTGTAGATTGTAAATTGCTAATTCTTATTACCTGATTATTTTTAGGTTTAATTAGTATAGGCATTATTAATACGAATACTATAGAAATCAAACCAGTAATCAATAGTCTTTTACTATTTACTTTTTGGTTAGTAATACGCATATCTGACACATCCTTTGCCATATTTTGTATCCAATTTAAATATAAAGGTTATTTGGCATAGTCATCTTCTATCATCCTCTTTGAAATCATCTGATTCAGGCTGTTTTTTATCTCTTCAACTTCTTTTACTAATTTCATTTGATATCAGTGATTTGGCAATATACATTGCTTTTATCATTTTCATGAAGCGTGAGTGATGAGAGGTGCCATCAGTAAATTTTAGTTGTGCTTTTTCGCATTTACTAATAATAGAAGACACGGGCCGCAGTGATTCTATCAATTCTTCTTTTGAATAATTGTCTATTACATTTTCTTCTGTTATAAATGACTTTGAAATATACATTGCTTTTATCCTGTTCTTAAGGAGTGTATGCTGAGAGGTACCCTCCATAAATTTTAGCTGTGATTTTTCACATCTACTGATAATTGAAGAAACAATTTGTAGTGCTTCTTCTAATTCTCCACTTGTATATTTGTCCATAGATTCACCTCAGATCCCGTATTATTGCGCTGCTAGATTCTATAAATAATATTTATTTACATTGTATTGATCATATCCACTCAATAAATATTATTTATAAATCACTTTTTATATTAACCCATTTATTACCTGTTTTCAACAATATTAATCTATTATTATATAGAGAAATTAGATATAAAACTAAACTCAAAGAAATTTATATTGCTCTAATTTTCTTTTCTTAAATACTCGATAAATGCAATGAAAGTTAGACACCCAATTAAAAGCCATCATCTCAATGCTACCCAGTCAAATAAAAAAATAATACTACTGAAAAAACTACTGCCACAATCCAAGTTATTGAGTACCTAACATCTATATTGTCCTCCAGTAATCATTAATAAAAAAAGACCTATAGTATGCAATTAATTCATGCATACATAGGTCTAAATTCCAGTTCTCAAGCAGGTAGTTGGCTGATTATAAACACTAATAACTGTAAACTACACTGTCCATTATTGCGTTAATTTTGTTTTCATTGATTGATTTCATTATAATATTGATTTAGGCGGCATACTGTACTACGCATGTCGTATTCCGTCGCTTCTGGATGAATCGCACAAATACGCAAGACTTTCTTCCCGTTTAATACTGTGGTGAATACACCAGCATAGCCATCTTCAATCATCCTTTTTGATATCTTTAGGTTCAGTTCGTCTTTTTGCTCTTCTGTAAGTGACTGAGGGGCATAACGGAAGTTTATAATAGCAAGTTGCGCAGGAGAAATAATTTCTATGTCACTATTTTTCTTTATTTCATCTTCTGCCCACTCTGCGAGTTGAAATCCATGTTCAATAGCTTCTCCCATCATATCACTTCCTACTACTTGCAGGGTAAGCCATAACTTTAATCCTCGTGTTGGTCTTGTCAGCTCCATTCCTATATCCCAGGGATTCATGGAGTCATTATCCATCTCCAGATCCTTAAGGTATTCCGGATGTGTGCTAAAACTATTCAAAAGATTATCTTTGTTTTTTACTAGTACCATTCCACATCCATAGGTTTGAAATAGCCATTTATGCGCATCCCAACTGATACTGTCGGATAGCTCGATTCCTTTTAGAAGGTGTTTATATTTCTTTGTTAATAAGACAGAAGCTCCAAATGCACCATCTACGTGCATCCATAGATTGTATTGCTTACACAATAAAGCAATTTCCTCCAGTGGATCAATGCTTCCAGTATTGGTAGATCCAACACTTGCAATAACAGCAAAAGGAACGAAGCCTGCAGCAATGTCTGATTGAATAGCACACTCTAATTGGTTTAAATCCATTCTGAAATTCATATCTGTTGGTATTTTCCGAATTCTACTGTCAGAAACTCCAAGTATACGTAGACCTTTTGCAACGGAGCTGTGGGTTTGATCAGAAACATAGGCAACACCTAAGTGCTGACGATCCTCTGTTAACATTTTATCTCGGGCGGCACATAAAGCAGTCATGTTAGCCATTGAACCACCGGATACAAATAAGCCACCAGCTTCTTTCGAATATCCAGCTTGACCACAAAGCCAGTTGATTAACTCCTCTTCAATACAACTTGCAGCTGGGCAGTTCATAAAGCTTCCAGCATGAAGATTATAAGAGGAAGTCATAATATCACCTAACCAAGAAAACGTGGATGCTGGTCCAGGAATAAAACCTAAAAATCTAGTATGATTTAAACGGTATCCATATTGGTAGATATCCTCAATCATTTCACTTACAACGCTATCTATTGGACGTCCTTTTTCTGGGACATTCATATTTTTTAATTTTGCAATTTGATTTTTATCTGCGTCATTTGCAATCTTTTGATCATATAATTCCTGTTTCTCTGAGCAAAACTTTTTAATAAAATCAACTGCCACACGCTCAGATTGTGTATTAAGTACTATTTCTTGCATATTCATTATGTTTCCACCTTTGCATACTTGTATAATGAAATATCTTGATACAATCTTGATTTTCCTAATTGTTTATAGTACCATAAAGCTATGTATTTGTGAAATTCATAGATTCAATAATATATATTAAAAATAATAATAGGTGCAAATATGGAAATTAGAAATATCAAAACATTTATTAAGGTAGCGGCAACTCAGAATTTTTCAAAGGCTGCAGAACAGCTGGGGTACTCTCAATCTACGATTACTATTCAGATACAGCAATTAGAAAAGGAGCTAGGAACACAACTCTTTGAAAGAATAGGTAAACAGGTATCCCTGACGGAACAAGGAGAAATCTTTCTTAACCATGCAAATGAAATAATGCGGGTAACTAATGAAGCTGCAGTATTTGCAAGAGAAACGAATACTCCTGAAGGTACACTTCGTATCGGGAGTGTGGAATCGCTTGCGACGGCTATACTTCCAGAGCTTTTGTTACGATTTCATCATGCTTGTCCAAAGGTGGAGACAATAATAAAAACGGACAAGACGGATGGACTAATTAATATGGTAAGAAATAATGAAATTGATCTATTCTTTACTTTGGATCAAAAAATTTATGGATCTGAGTGGGTTCGAGCTGTGCAGCAAGAGGAAGATATCATTTTTGTCACTTCAAGTGGGCATTCATTTGCTGGTAAAGAAAAAATAGACATTGAGATACTTAAGAATGAACCCTTCCTATTAACTGAAAAAGGAGCAAGTTATCGTTATGAGCTAGAAAGGATACTTTCGGAAAGAGAAAAAGTTATCAAGCCTGTGTTGGAAAATGGAAATACAGAGACCATTATTCATCTACTAGAGCATGGTATGGGTGTTTCTTTTCTGCCTATGTTTTCTGTGAGTAAGTCAATTGAAAGAGGTATATTAACACAAATTCAAGCAGACTTTCCTACCGTCCACATGTACAGCCAACTTCTTTATCACAAAAATAAGTGGATTACTTTACAGATGAAGACTTTTGTTGCAATTGCTCAGGAATACTTTAAGAACAAATAATATAGTATAAGGATAAATGGAACTAAAAGGACTGAGGCCGGTATTGCATGAGGTGACCCCTAAAAGTTAGACTTTATGGCGAGGTGGATTTTCCACTTCGCC
>NZ_DAMADT010000047.1:0-20654 GCF_031997925.1 Lachnoclostridium sp.
TATTTCATCTCATAATAAGAACCTTCCCCAATGGCTGGGAAATTCTTTTCATCTTTAAAATATTTATCTACGATACCTTGAATCGTTTTATCCTGAGTGGAAAAGATTTTTATACCGCCATTATTAAGCATGTAGGAGGCGTCATTCAACGAATATCCTTTCTTTGTTTGAAGATCGGTTAGAACTTGATTGTAAACTTCATCCGTGAAATAAGAATAATACGTACTTGGTGCCTTCTCATCATCGTATTGTTTAATACGGCTGTACACATCATCAGCCAAAGCAGCATCATAATCCTTCTGAGTAATGTATTCAAGGTGCAACATATTATCTAAGCAACTCTGTCTACGTTCTGCATTCCTTGCTGGATAGTTAATTGGATTCAAAAATACTGGAGAAAGAGCAATTGGAGCAATAACAGAAGCTTCTGACAAAGTTAATTCAGAAACATCTTTTCCGAAGTAACTTTGAGATGCAGTCTGTACTCCAAATGCACCATTACCAAGGTTAGTGTTATTTAGATAAGCTTCTAAAATCTCATCTTTCGTATAGATATCTTCAAGTTTAATTGCAAGGTATTGTTCCTGTATCTTACGAACAATCTTATCAACAGCATTTGGCTCATTACCATAATTAAAGACTTTTGCCTTTACTAACTGTTGCGTAATGGTACTTCCCCCAAAGCCAAGGCCTTTTGTTTTTAATACAGAGAAACCAGCACGAAAAATACCATAGACATCAATTCCATCATGCTCGTAAAAACGTTCATCTTCCAAAGCGACAAAGGCATGTTTTAGTACATCTGGGATTTCATCAATGGATACTAGGACACGATTAGCCTCTGCACCAACTAACTTTTGGGCTAAGGTACCATCACTATAGTAAATAAAGCTAGCAAAGCCTTCTGGATCGATGTTAACCTGACTAATGTCAGGGGCAGATTCAATAATCCCCTTAATTGCTCCGGAAACGGCTACTACGCCAACGATGCCTAGACAAACAATGCATATCAAACTAACGCGAAATAGCGTTATACGAATCTTCGTATTAAGTCGCTTACTCGTAGACTTAATAGTACGCTGCTTTTTCAAAACACCCTTTCTACTAAAATCCATAGGCACCTCCTAATGCTAAAAACTAATAACTAGGAAAATATTTGATTTTACTAATTATTCCATTTTATCATAAGGATACAATATTTGCAATGAATGTTAGATTGACGCTAGTTACAAGAAGATATAGACCCAATAAATCAGGCATTACCCCAACAAGCTAACCACACTTTGTTAACTTTTTATATTATTTTCATAAGAGTTCTTCCGTCTTACTAAGTGTATACAAAAAAGTACCCATAGGATTAAACACTTCTCGAGTGTCTATCCTATGGGTACCATTTTTAAAAGCATTTCGCTCTTTATTAATAATAAGTCAGTATAATAAACTGCCCGATTATTGTGTCATTACTAGAACAATAACTGTTACGGCTGATTATCCGTTGGCGGAATAATAATAACTGGAGGAGGTGTAGTTGTTGGTTCCACCGGTTTCTGATTCTCTTCGTCTGGATTCTCTGGTCCAACTGGTGTCTCATCATCATTACCATCCGTTGGTGGTGCAACAGTACCTTCACTATGAATTGGGCAAGGGGTTGCCATATCACCTGTTGGTAAGAGATATGGAGTATCATCGGTTGGACTCTTTTCGTCTTTAATCAAGTAAACTTTTTCAACTAAAGAATCTAGCGGACAATAAGGACTTGCAAAATGTCCAGATACCTTACAGATACTTACTTTTTGATGAACCGTACAGGTTTGTGTTGGAACAGTTCCCTTAGCGAAATATTCGGTTCTTGTGCAATCACCGCTTAATGCTTTATCACAAACTCCTGGAACTGCTAGTTGACCTGATTTTGTACATATTCTAGCAGACACAATGGAGTCTGGTTTTGCAAATGCTTTGTTCTCTAACCTAAGAGTAGAGTGGATTTCCTCCATAATATTACGCCATAATGCCTTGTGGTAGGATTTTTCCTTCTGAGAGAAATTATAATCAAATCCTGTCCAGATAGCGGAGGTATAATAAGGAGTGTATCCAACAAACCATAAATCGTAGTCTTTCGTTGAGGTTCCGGTCTTACCTGCAATAGGCATGGAGTAATTACGGAATCCAATACTTGTTGCAGTACCTCTCTTAACGGTATCTTCCATTGCGTTTGTTAACAACCATGCAGTAGAAGTATACATTACCTGTTTTGAACTTGGCTCGTTCGAAAGAATAACTTTACCATTCTGGTCTACGACCTTAGTATAATAAATAGGCTCATTATAAACACCGCCATTGGCAATCGCAGCATATCCAGCAGTTAACTCTACGTTTGTTACACCTTCTGTAATACCACCTAAGGCAAGAGGAACACCGATATCAGAATATGTTTTACCGTTATCCATTACTTTTAATTCAATTAAATCAAATCCAAGATTTGTTAAATAATCAAATCCTTTTCTTGGTGTCACCGCTTCCATAAAACGACAAGCAACAATATTCATGGAGTTATAGATGGCTTCACGCATCGTACTTAAGCCCTTATACTTCTTATTCCAGTTGGTTACAGTATCTGTACTATTTGGATATGTGTATTCAGAGTCATCCATTACACTTGCTAAAGTATAACGACCAGAATCAAGAGCTGGAAGGAAGGAGGCTAGTACCTTAAAGGTAGAACCAACCTGACGCTTGGAGCTTGATGCACGGTTTGTTGTACGGTTACCGGTCTTAGTGCCACGGCCACCATATAAAGCTACAACATTACCATTGTGCTGGTCCATAATAGTCATTGAGGTCTGTGGTTGTAAGGTAATCTGTTTATTCTCAACATATACCTGATTCCCTTTTACCTTTGAATTACGGAATTCTTCAATTTTTGCTTCCATATCTTCTTTACTATATCCTAAGGAGTTGATACCCACCTTCGCGGAATAAGGATCATGATAATAAAGTCCCTTGGTATCCTTAAAGTCTTTAAAATATTCAAGCATATCATTGAAGTGATAGTGAGTAGCATTATCCTCGTCATCATAAACAGACAAGTCATATTTCATCTCATAATAAGAACCTTCCCCAATGGCTGGGAAATTCTTTTCATCTTGGAAATGTTTATCTACGATACCTTGAACCGTTTTATCCTGGGTGGTATAGATCTTTAAACCGCCACTATAAAGCATGTAAGCGGCGTCATCCTGAGTATATCCCTTCTTTGTCTGAAGATCGGATAAAACTTGATCAATAACTGCATCTGTGAAATAAGAATAATACGTGCTTGGTGCCTTTTCCTCATTGTACTGTTTAATACGGCTGTATACATCATCAGCTAACGCAGCATCATAATCCTTCTGAGTAATGTATCCAAGGCGCAACATATTATCTAAGCAACTCTGTCTACGTTCTGAATTCCTTTCTGGATAGTTAATTGGATTACAACGTACTGGAGAAAGAGCAATTGGAGCAATCACAGAGGCTTCTGATAATGTTAATTCAGAAACATCTTTTCCAAAGTAACTCTGAGCTGCAGTCTGCACACCATACGCACCATTACCAAGGTTAATGTTATTTAGATAAGCTTCTAAAATCTCATCCTTTGTGTAGATGTCTTCCAGTTTAATTGCAAGGTATTGCTCTTGTATCTTACGAACAATCTTATCAACAGCATTTGGCTCATTACCATAATTAAATACTTTTATCTTTATTAACTGTTGCGTAAGGGTACTTCCACCAAAGCCGAGGCCTTGCGTTTTTAATACAGAGAAACCAGCACGAAAAATACCATAGACATCAATTCCATCATGCTCGTAAAAACGTTCATCTTCCAGAGCAACAAAGGCATTTTTTAGTACATCTGGGATTTCATCAATGGATACTAAGACACGATTAGACTCTGCACCAATTAACTCTTGTGCTAAAGTACCATCATTATAGTAAATATAGCTAGCGAAGCCTTCCGGATCGATGTTAACCTGACTAATGTCAGGGGCAGATTCAATAATCCCCTTGACTGCTCCGGAAACGGCTACTACGCCAACGATGCCTAGACAAACAATGCATATTAAACTAACACGAAATAGCGTTATACGAATCTTCGTATTAAGTCGCTTACTCGTAGACTTGATATCGCGTTGTTTTTTCACGACACCCTTTCTACTAAAATCCATATTGAACCTCCTAATTCTAAAGCTGCTATAAAACTTTCAACTACATCAAAGTAAAAACTATAATAGCGATTGTTAATTCTATTATAGTTACGGTACGAATTATAATATTGACTTCTTCTCTATTATTGACCGATTACTCCATTTTAGCATAACGCTGTGAATTTTGCAATGAAAGTTAGGAATACAGACAGTTTACAGCTAATATCGAGCCACTTTAAGCGTTCTCAATCAGGATTTCTTGATCTAGAAAAGCATAATAAACATCCTCTAACTCCTCCATATTGGCCCGTCCATTCGTAGCTTCTGTCACCTTTTTCTGAAAGGCCCCGAGTGAGTCTGGAGGAATTAATAAGGTAGCTTTTACAATATCGGTGTAATCTGTTGATATTATTGTTAAATTCATTGTTCCAGCAATGTATTGAAGCTTACCAATACCGTTATAGTCCGTAGTGATTTCATATTGTTTCCCAAGGTGTTTTTCTATAATAACGCTATTTGCCAATCCTTCTTTTGCAGTACTTTGATAAGCACGCACTAATCCGCCAGTACCAAGCAAGGTACCGCCAAAATAACGTGTAACAACAACTGCTGTATTATGAATTCCTTCTCCTAATAAAACATCAAGCATAGGTCGTCCTGCTGTTTTACTAGGTTCGCCATCGTCACTGCAGCGTTGTAATTCTTGATTTAAACCAAGAACATATGCAGAACAGTTATGCGATGCATCCCAGTATTTTTTCTTCATCTGTTCAATAAAGGATAGGGCTTCCTCCTCTGACTTAATAGGGATTACAGTAGCGATGAAACGTGATTTCTTTTCTATGATTTCACCGGTTCCACCGGTGTAAACAGTTTTATAGGAAGTTTGCATGTTAAACCTCTATTCTGGCGCATGGCACCTTTTTATAATGATTTGGACGCTTTACTTTTGTACTTTTGTGCGATACAATAAGTACAAACAAATGTACGCAATAATTATCATTATATCAATAGCGAATTTGATGCGCAAGTTATTCATGAGAAGGAGAGCAGAAAAAGCACTTTCCAGTGGGGTGATAACTTGCTAATTTTATGAATACAAATAGTAAGGAAAGAAGTGGAGTATGAATCTAATATATGAAGTTATTAATGAAAGAGAATACATCTAAAAAGCAACGACTTATCGCAGCTGTCCCGATGTTACTTATGATGTTGGCGATATTTTTATTTTCAGCAAAAACAGCGACGGAATCAGATGGGTCAAGTCTTCCAATCGCCAAGGCGTTATTGGATATATATCAGAGAGGATTTGGGGAAATGGGGAAGGATTCGTATGATGTTTCGCTTAGAGTTGCGAATGTACTGACCAGAAAAGTTGCACATGTTACCGAATATGGAATCTTGTCCATTTTAGTAAGCTTTTATATTTGGGTAAGAGGACACCGAGGAAAACAGTTCTTTTTCTTAACCATCCTTATCTCAGTGGGTTATGCAATAACGGATGAAATTCATCAACTCTTTGTAGCTGGAAGAAGTGGAAGGATTACAGATGTTTTAATAGACTCCATTGGTTGCATCTTAGGTGCATTATTCTTTTTATTAATTTATCATCTAATAAAAAATAGGAGTCTAAAAAAACAACTATCGAGTCAGTTAAGAAAGTAGTAAATATGAAACGCCGTATCACATATTTCTTTATTCATATAAAAATACTAGATAAACTGATTACGTTCTTTTGAATAGTGGTAGTTTATCTTATCTAAGGTATCGATGAGGTTGTCTTCATTTACATCAAGGCTTTTGCAAAAATCTTCAAGGCTTTGAAACTCATCTCTTAATTTTGTATTCACATAACTTAGTAACATTATTGGATCGGTTGGTAGCATTTTAATTCATCCTTTCATTCGGTTTGAGATGGTCTTATCATACTGCAAGAATTTTCATCTCGTCAAGGGTATTCGTTTGAAAATAAAGAGCAATTTTTACACAGGAAAGAAAGGTATAAAGTCACCAGATTGGAGGTTATTATGGATCTATTTGAATATATGAGAGAAAATACGAAGGAGAAAGAATCACCGCTTGCTTCACGTCTTAGACCAACGAAGTTGACAGAAGTGGTTGGACAAGGTCATATCATTGGAGAAGATAAGTTATTATATCGGGCAATTATGGCAGATAAACTTGGTTCGGTTATCTTTTATGGTCCACCCGGAACCGGAAAAACTACGCTTGCAAAGGTGATTGCAAACACCACCAGTTCAAACTTTCAACAAATTAATGCAACCTCCGCTGGGAAAAAAGATATGGAAGAGGTTATTGGGCAGGCGAAGCAAACACTTGGCATGTATGGGAAGAAAACAATTCTTTTTGTAGATGAGATCCATCGATTTAATAAAGGGCAACAGGATTATTTGTTACCGTTTGTAGAGGATGGTACGATTGTGTTAGTCGGAGCTACAACAGAAAATCCTTATTTTGAAGTAAATAGCGCGCTTATCTCAAGATCCATTGTATTTGAATTAAAGCCTTTGGAACAAAATGATATTAAGGAGCTTTTAATTCGAGCAATTACGGATAAAGAAAAGGGGTTAGGCGCTTATCACGCGGAGATGGACGAAGACGCATTGGACTTTTTAGCAAGTGCCGCAAATGGAGATGCAAGATCCGCTTTAAATGCCATTGAGTTAGGGGTCTTAACGACAAAGCGCAGTGAAGATGGTTTAATCCATATTACATTAGAGGTGGCATCGGAGTGTATTCAAAAACGTGTATTAAAGTACGATAAGTCGGGGGATAATCATTACGATACGATTTCTGCATTTATTAAGAGCATGCGCGGAAGTGATCCGGATGCTGCAATCTATTATTTGGCGAAGATGCTATATGCCGGTGAAGAGGTAGCGTTTATTGCACGAAGAATAATGATATGTGCCGCAGAGGATGTATCGAATGCTGATCCGAATGCACTTGTGGTTGCAACAGCAGCAGCACAGGCAGTTGAGCGACTTGGTATGCCAGAAGGACGTATTGTTCTTGCGCAAGCGGCTGCTTATGTGGCATGTGCTCCAAAGAGCAACTCCGCAATCGTAGCCATTGATGAGGCATCGGAGTTAATTGCAAAGGATAAAACACCTCCAATACCGCCTCATTTACAGGACGCTCATTACAAAGGGGCTGCAAAACTAAACCATGGTGTTGGATATTTATATGCTCACAACTATGAAAATCATTACGTAAAGCAGCAGTACCTGCCAGATTCTTATGTTGGGCGTACGTTTTACCGTCCAAGCGATAATGGTTATGAAAAGACGATTAAGGAGTATTTTCAGAAAATAAAGGGCAATGAGACGGAAACGTTTTAAAGTCGGTTAAAGAGAAATATGTAAATAGATAATAATAAGAAAATGATATTAGAAACCAGAGACAAATTAGCGAAAGAAAGGATTTATGAATGAAAGCAGGTAATGAAAATAATACAAGTAGTACAGGGAATACAAGTAAAGCAAAAAGAGTATTATCAATGATTGGTGTTATCATATTATTGGGATTATATCTATTTTCCCTAGTAGCAGCAATTATGGCAAAACCGTATGCAAATGGTTTATTTTTAACTAGTATCTATGCGACCTTTATTATTCCAGTATTTATCTATGTATTCTTACTGATGAATCGTACTTTTGGAAAGAAAAAGGATGGATACACTATGCACGAAATCAATCAGATGAAGAAAAAGGGATTTGATGAAGCAAATCAGACGGATAACAAAGTGAATTAATGAAATATAACCTCCAAAGCATACCAAAAAAGTAGAAGTGAGTTTTTTTAGATGTAATTTTTTTGACATCAATTTTACATCAAACCAAGTTAAGTCATATCACTAATTAAGGGACAAAACTATTAATTTATATTAGTAGATTTGTCCCTTTTGTTATATTATGATTTAAAATTAGTGCAAGTCTTCAACTTGTAGAATATGGGAAAATATAGTATATTAGATATATAGTTTATCATAAAAAGAAGTAAGTATAATTGTAAATGGAGGTTTTTATGAAATTTAAATTGAGATTTGGCAAGATTATATTAATAGCATTATTTATGTTATGTTTAAGCACTTTTTTTTCAATTTCAGTAAATGCGTCTACTTCTAATACTATTGGGGGACGGTTTAATGATGAGAATTTTACTTATACAGTGCGTGTAAAAGCAACTCAAGGTAAAAATGGAAAAGTATCAATAGCAAAATATAATAACGGTAATTCAGATAAAAAGGTAAAGATACCTCAGTATGTTAAACATGGAGATTACAAGTATACAGTGTATCGAATTGACCAACTTGCATTTTATAAAAGTAATATGAAAGCTATTGAAATACCAGATGGCATAATTTCAATTTACAGGCAAGCATTTAATGAATGTTCTCAAATAAAAAGCATTGAGTTACCTAAAAATTGTACACTTTACGGTTCTGGAATTTTTAGTAGATGTACTAATCTTACGCAAATAACATTACCTTCAAAGTTGGAAAAATTACCTCCTACTATTTTTGAAGGATGTAAAAAATTAACCAATATTGTAATGCCTCCAAAATTGGTTGAAATAGGAACCGCAAGTTTTGATGGTTGCAAATCGCTTATCGGTATCATTTTACCTAATTCAATAGAGAAAATAGGTGGAGGTGCCTTTTCAAATTGTTCTAGTTTAGTTAATATATCGATTCCTGATAAGGTAAAGCAGTTAGAGCATACTACATTTAAAAATTGTAGTGCTCTACAAAGTGTAAAGTTTTCAAATTCTTTAAAAGTAATTGGAGCAAGTTGCTTTGAAGGTTGTGTTAACCTAAGTTCAATCAATTGGAATAATAATGTCACTACTATACGCAGCAGAGCATTCTATAAATGTAAATCGATGAAATCAATTAGCTTGCCTGCTAGTATAGTAAATCTTGAATATGAATGTTTCGCATATTGTTCATCATTAGAAAGTTTAACAATATTAAATAAAGTAAATATGGATTATATATCTCAAGATATTCTAAAAAATGCAAATGATAATTTGACTATAATATGTTATCCAAATGAAGTTATATATAACTCTCTTGCCTTTAGAGAGTATAAAATAGATTTTATTAATACTGACTTATTTACGGTAAATGTGCAAAAACAGAATTATCCATACAAAAATTATGAAGATTACTTTAATGATCCTAGTAAATATACAGTTGCTGAAGAAGAATTTTACTATTTACATATTAAAACAACTTTTGATTCCCCTGTTACAATTTCAAAGTTAAAATTAGATTATATCAATGATAAGGGTGAAATTGTTTCTTCAGAATACTATGAAAGAGATATCGATGTTTATAAGGAATATAAAGCTATACTACAAGTGGATAATAGTTCAAAGGATTATAGAAAGTTTGACTTCAATGAAATTAAGGCAACAGTTATAGGATATAATAGTAGTGTTAATGGTTATGATAGTAACCGTGTTAACCATAAAGAGATAATTAAGTGCAGCAATGTAAATGAAAATGGACGCAATTATTTGTCTATCACTAATAATGGTATAAAAAAAATATCAGATTGCAGATTATATGTAAAGGCTTACTATAAAAATACATTAATTATGACAGGACTAACGAATATCGGGAATATCGAAATTGGGACAAAAATATATAATGATGAGTATTCTTGGAGTTACTTAACCTTATTTTATTTCAATAGAGAATTTGATAATTCTGAATTCACATATGAATTTATCCCGTTGTATGCTTATTATTAGAGAATTGGTGTTAGTATATAGCTGTGAATAACAAGTTTATACTTACTCTTACAGGAGAGGAAATCCTAATAAGGTTATAACTATAACGCTAGCATCAATTATTCTCTCATATTTTTATTTGTTAAAGAAATACTGAAGAAAATTTATAATAAGCTATTAAAGCTAAAAAATGTCCAACTAAAAATATACTTAGTTGGACATTTTTTTATCTTTAGGTGTTAAAGATGAAAGAGATTGACCATAATTATTAATCAATCTCAACTATTTAATTTTGCATTAGCTTGTACAGCTACTTACCATGTCATTAATTGTTCCAGATACCTAGATTATTATAACATTTAGAGGATGCTTACTTGTTATTCTCCTCCGATTCCTCTACGATTTCATCCAGGACGCGAATTAAGTCTTGAGTGTTGTTAATGGTAACATCACGTTCTAAGATGCAGTTTTTTAAATCAATGGACAGAGTTTCGAACTTTGCCTGCATTTTTGGTGCAATATAAGACATAAGGATACCTCTTTCTTAATTAAATAGAATTACTACTTGCCAAACGTATAGAAAGTATTTATAATTAGGTTTTGACGAATATTAAGCCTGTGACTCCGTTGCCACAGGCTTAATCAAAAAGGGGAGGATAAGTATTTAACTCTTCTTTTGTATTGTTGCTTTTCATTGGAGGGGGAATCCAACTATTGAAAGAGCATACGCTAATCTAACCGTATTTCTAAGTTTTACGATAGGCTGTTAGATATCGTGATTCCCAGAAATATCATTAGACTAATTATAGTATTAACGTATAAAATCTTTTTATACACACAAAAATAAGAAAACATACACATTTTTGAAAGGATGAATACAATGAGCTTATTAACAGACTGGAGAGACGTAGCATACGCAGAAGATATGGATCAGAAAACTGGACAGATTTTCTGGGGAAATTATTTCACAATTGAGAAGGGAATCTATGAGCAGCTTTTATCTAATCCTGAGGAAGTAGTTACTGGAACTGTAGAAGAACTTGCTAAGAAATATAATACAACATTACAAATTATGGTTGGTTTCTTAGACGGAATCAATGAAAGTTTAAAAGAGCCAAATCCAATTGAGACTATGGAAGTAAACACTGTAGTTAATTTAGGATTTGATTTAGAAAAGCTTTATTACAATATGGTAGAAGCTAGTGCAGATTGGTTATATACTCTTCCACAGTGGGATAATTTATTAGCTGATTCTCGTAGAAAAGAATTATATCTTTCTCAGAAGAAATCCGGAACAATTGTGAAGGAAAAGAAAGTTGGACGTAATGATCCATGTCCATGCGGAAGTGGTAAAAAGTATAAATTCTGTTGTGGTAAATAGTGATAAATGCTGTGTTTACAGGTAGTGAGATAATATCTTGCTGCCTGTTTTTTGAGATTTGTCCACCACTTGTCCACCATTGAATTTTTGTCCACTAAATAGTTAGTTAGATTCCTTATATTTTTTTGCTTCTCTAATATTAATATCACTTGTATTACTTAAGTCTCCAAATTTTTCAAACATATTTACAGCATCTTCTTTCATTGAATTCGTCGTATGAATATATGTTTCAAGAGTAGTTCTTACGTTACCATGACCAAGTCTATTAGATATTGCCTTTACAGGAACATCGGCCTCTATTAGCATTGTTGCATGTGTATGTCTTAATGCGTGGAAATTAAACTTAATTCCAAGTTCGTAATTTATAACTTTAGAAACATATTTTATCGAATCAGTTCCGGTAAACTCACCATTCTCTTTTATAAAAATAGGGAAAATTCTCTTAAGAGGAATATCAAAATCCAGCTGTTGTAACTGAATTAATCGCTTAACACGCCGATTGGTTTCAGTTATTTCATCCTTAACAAATATTTTAGTGTATAAATCACCGTATTCTTTTTCGTTTTTTTCCTGGTATGTTTTAAATTCTGAAAGCGCATTAATCAGTGTATCTCCTATTTCTATTGTTCTATACGAAGAAGAAGTTTTACAATCACCAAAATACCATCTAGTAGATGCTTTCCCTCTTGTACCACGCTTTCTTTTACCTTCTGACACCTTTCCTTCCTTTTCTATTTTCTTTGATATTTTATTAACGGTTATAGTTCTTTTTTCAAAATCAATGCAATCCCATGTTAATCCAAATACTTCTGAAACTCTTAAACCTGTATAATACGCTGTTAATATTGCATAATATTGAAAATTTGAACTTTTAAATCTTTCGAGTATTCTATTTACATCCAACTTACTTAGTATAATTATTTCTTCTCTAGTAGATGATGTTATTATTTTTGGTAGTATTACATCTTCGGCTGGGTTCATCTGTATTAATTTAGCTGTTACTTTTGCATATTTAAATGCGCCTTTGAGTACTTTCAAGATATTATTCATAAAATCTTTTGAGAAAGAATTCTTTACATAGATATCGTTAATCAGATTTTGTAAAATCATTGTATTTACTGCTCTCAAATGATATGTTCCGATCCTTGGATTAAGGTGATTTTTAATAATATTCCGATATGCAGATAATGTGCTATCAGCAATATTAACTATGCAGTAATTATCAATCCAATAATCGAAATAATCAGTTATAGATATTTCAGATGGCTCAAAATGAAGACCTGCATTATTATATTCGTTTAGTGCTTTAATACCTTCTCTCTCTGCCTCTGCTTTTGTGGTATAACCTGCTCTAGTCATCTGATTTCGCTTGCCATTAATTTTAGCACCTTCAAATCGCCACTCCCAATTTGGTGATTTTGTCTTTCCATTTTTGTCAACCTTCTCTTTATTGCGGTTTCTGGTACTTAATTTCGACATATTATCATCCTCATTTTCTATTTTTTGGTATAAAAAATACACCTATTGCGGTGCAGAGTTAGAAATGATATAATACAACTTGACGAGATTGATATTATATCGGCCCTGACCGAATATCATCTATAATAACAGTTCTGGCGTTGGTAGAGCGCTGGGGCTGTTTTTATTTTTGGATTGAAAAATTTCTAATGCATTCTACAAGCTCATCTACATCATTTTTTGTTAGCACTGTATTTTTAGCAACATTCACATGCACTATTTTTAACTCTTTCATTGTCTCATAATAATATTCTTCTGTTTCTTTTGTATCAAAGTGCATTCTATTTCCCTCCTATGTACTTAAGCCTTAATTTTATTAAATCTTTATCTATTCCTGTGCAATTTGAAAATTGTTCGATTGTATATTCTCTATACTGTTGTAATAAATCATCGGTTATTAATAAAATGGCTGCAAACAAGTTAGCGTGACGTTCTATCTTTGAAGTGAGTAGCAAGGTATGATGTGACATAAAACAGCAGTTCTCTTTCCAATGCATTAATGCATGTCCCAGTTCATGAGACATAACAATTTTATTGTCAGTCTCATTTCTATTCTCATTGTTAATAAATATCCACTTGGAGTGTTCAATGTATTTATACATTCCAGATATATTACCTAGCGGTGTTCGCATAACATGAATACCAAGATATTCAGCAATCAAATAAGGATCATTTGTTCCAAATCTTGTTGTATAAGACCTAACTAACTTTTCAATACGTTCAATCATAGGCTACACCTACTTTTTGTTTTTATTTGGGTTGTGCTTTTCTTTGTTAATTATCTTCATTTGTCTCATAGCGGATTCAATAGCGGCTCTTAATAATGTTTTTGACATTTCGTCAATTTCTTCTCCATTGTAATAGAGTGGAGCATCATTATTATTATCAATATCGACCATGATTTTATCTAATTTCTTTGCAATGTCGCGTTCATCTTTTGGCGTAATCATTGATTCTTTTTCTTCTGGTTCTTTACCTGTCATTAAATAATCACTGCTTACACCAAAAAAATTCGCAATTTTTAGTAGCTTATCTTGTTTCGGAATACTTCTTCCATTTTTCCAATCTGTAAAAGTAGATGATGCTATGCCAGTGGCTTTTCCTACTTTATACGCTGTAACACCATATTTTTGTAATAATTGCTCAAATACTTCATACATATTTTGTACACCTTTCACAAAATTAGTCATAGTTATGAAAACCGAAACAAAGCCTATTGACTAATCATGAAACCAGTGATATATTAGACACATGGTTATGAAATCATAACTAATAAAAAGCTAAATACGGATATCATTATTAACTAACATTTCTTAACTCGACATTAAGAAATATATCACATTTCCGAAGTAATTGCAATAGCTTTTTACAAATATTTGTAGGAAGGAGTGTTTATATGTATGACAATTTTCGACAATTGTTAGCTGTAAAAGGAATTACACCTTATAAAGTTTCAAAAGAGACAGGTATTTCACAAGTAACATTGTCTGATTGGAAGCACGGCAGAAGCAAGCCTAAGGTAGATAAATTAGTTAAGATAGCTAAGTTTTTAAATGTACCACTAGAGAAGCTTCTATAGGTAAATGGAGGATAACAAAATGGAAGAAGTGTTATATACCGTTAGCGAAGTATCAGAGCTTATCAAAACAAATACTGCCTACGTATATAAATTGATAAGCGCAGGTTTACTACCAGTATTAAAACTAGGAAGTTATAAAATCAGAAGGTCTGCACTTTTAGAGTTTCTAGAAAGAAGCGAAGGAAAGGACTTAACGAATCCTTCTGAAATTAAAGAAATACAGTTTCAGTAAGAAAGGAGCACTATGAATCAATTAATTAAAATTGGTAATCAAGAGGTAATCGCAAAAGAGTTCAACGGTCAAAGAGTTGTTACGTTCAGAGATATTGATCTTGTACACGAGAGACCAGATGGAACAGCAAGAAGAAGTTTTACGGACAACAAGGATAGATTACAAAGTGGAAGAGATTATTTTACATTATCTCTAATGGACGAAAACCGTACATTAGGAATTGATATACCGAACAGGGGAATAACAGTCATAACAGAGCGAGGCTACCTCATGTTAGTGAAATCATTTACGGACGATTTGGCTTGGGAAGTGCAAGGACAACTAGTGGATACATATTTCAAAAAAATACAGCGTCCTCTAACTACAGAGCAGATTATGAGAGCCCAGTTAAGCATGATTGACGAAGTATCTGAGCGAGTGGACAAGCTCGAAAACACAATGGTAATCGATTATGGTCAGCAAAGAGTACTTGAAAGACTTGTTAACAGTACGGTTGTTACTGCGCTTTGCGGAAAAGGTAGCACAGCTTATAAAGAAATCGGTAAGAAGGTCTTTAAAGAGTGCAACAAGGATATCCAAGATCGCTTCGATGTTAACAGTCGAAACAATGTTCCAAAGATGAAATACGATGAAGCATGTGAGTATATCAAGAAATGGCAACCTTGCACGAATACAAAGATGTTAATAGAGGACTGTAACGCTCTGATGTCGATTGCTTAAATTAAGATTTAAGAAAGGAAACTAAACAATGACTATAGGTGAAATTATCGACAGTACAAAAGAAGTTGAACAGGATATTAAAGGTATTAAAGTAGCAATCCAAAATCAAAATAAATTAACTTTTTTTGATAATCCAGAGGAAGTTTACTTTGGAGAATTAGCGGACATACCTGAACAGTACAGGGAATATGAAATTGTAGAAAGAAGCCAAATATGTGCATCTTCTGATGAAAAAAGAAATGGAGCAAATGTATTAGTAATTAATATTTAGTAGAGGTAAGTTATGAAAAATGAATACTATGATTCAAGTAGGCCTTTAGCACGATTAGAAAAAGGTGATAAAGCGATTATTAGATTCACTCCTTTCCCTTTTGCAAAGGAAAAGGATAAGCAAAAATACAAAGATATACCAATGGGAAGATATGAAGCTATATGTATAGAACCCCTTGTTTTAGAGTGCGAGGAATATCCCGTACTTGGAGGTAGATTTAATTACTGGAGAGGTGATAAGTGGGGATGTTCAGAGGGAATCTATGCCGATGAAGTAGGTCGTTAAACTAGGATTTTGCAAAGAAAGAAGGTGAATTATGAGGACATGCCTTAATTGTAAGTACAGAGACATAAGACATAACGTATCAAAGTGCTATCAGTGCCAAGAGACTAACTCATTCATAAATTGGCGAAGCAATTTGTTACATACGATTTTTGGATTGATTGTAGAAGTATTATTGCTAGCTGCTTTTGTAGCATCAGCATTGTGTGTCATATCATCTCCTAATCATAGCACTTTTATATCTTGTACTTTACATGCATTATTCGGTGGTATTGGTTTTGGACTTAGTTTACTTGGACTTGCTTATATATCGGAAAAAGATGAGAGGAGAAGATTAGAAAATAGAAATGCACCCCATACGAGTGCGAATCGATAGGGCGCAAAGATATAAACACTCAGGTTATTGTACCACATCAATTATTTTAAGTAAATAGAAAGGTAAATTATGTCTTCGAGAGATATTGAATTTATTGGTTATGATTGTTGCCATAAGACGGTAAATAAAATAGCATTCTTTGCGGAAAAGGATCAAGACGGAAAAGTATTTTTTAAGGCAGAAGCACAAAATGCAAGCATTACAGCTGCATTGTCAATGATTTATGACCAGGAAGAAGCATTTACAGAGTTTTGTTCTTTGCTTAGGAATATTTTAACACTGCAATCAAAGAAGCTAGAAAACAACTAACTATAAAAATAAGCGGTAGACGCCGACCAAAGCATTTCTACCGCTATCACAAACACTAAGGATATTATAACACATCCTTAGGTACATGGAAAGGATGATTTTATGAGTAGTAATAGTAAATTTATCAACGATGTAATTTGTGCTATGGCGGTGGATTTGGACAGTAGGCAACTACAGAAGTTAGAAAGTATATTAAATAACAATCTACATGGTAAACAGATTAGCAACGAATGCACTGAGTTGTCGACGTATTCAGATGATAATGATTATGTTCTTAGAGTGTTTGCAGCTAATAAAAAATTAGAAAACCTATCTGATAAAAGCATATCTCAATATGTACGTACAACACGAAATATGTTACTTACATTAGATAAAAATTACAGAGATGTTACCTCAGATGATATCAAATATTATCTTGCTATGTATCAGTCCAGGAATAAAGTAAGCATGAACACATTAGCTAATACAAAAAGATTCATAAGTGCGTTTTTTTACATGGGCCGAAGAAGAAGACTATATTCCTAAGAATCCAACTCGCAAGATTAAAAATATTAAGCAGGTCCATAAGGAGAAAGAATATCTCACAGATGATGAAGTTGAACATATCAGAGATGCATGCAAAACAAAGAGAGAAATAGCAATAGTTAATTTTCTCCTATCGGTTGGGTGTCGAGTTTCCGAACTTGCAAATATCAATATTAAAGATGTTGATTTTGAAAACGACAGCGTGACTATATACGGTAGTAAAACAAAGACATACCGCAAAGGTTATCTTAATGCAAGCGCTAAACTTCATCTGCGCAACTACCTAATGAGCCGCAATGATGATAATGAAGCCTTATTTGTAACTAGTAGAGGGAATCATGATAGGTTAGGAAATAGTAGCCTACAAAAGGAAGTACAAGCCGTATCAGAACGTGCAGGAGTAACTAAGCATGTAACAGTTCACTTATTCCGCAAAACATTTGCTACAAGGATGAGTGCTGCAGGCGTACGGATAGAAATTATAAAAGAGTTGCTGGGACATTCCGATATTTCGGTTACCGAGAAGAACTATGTAACAATTAATAAAGATGATATTAAGGCAGCGCATAGAAGAGGTGCTGCGTAGAGAGGTGGGATTTTTATTACTGAAATTGAACTGAAAAAGGATTATCTAAAAAGTTTTCGGAATAAATGTCATAAAATCAGATCGCTCCAGGAGCAAAAAAATAGCATTATTGAAACAATGGTAAGCGCTAAAGCACAAAGCTATAGTGATATGCCAACAACAGGTAGAATATCTGATTTATCTGACTATATGGTTAAGCTTGAAAATATAATGAAATCTATTGACAACGCTACTGCGGAATGCATGGTCATAAAAATAGCCATAGAATCTGCTATTTTGAAAATGAATGATGGACTTGAAAGCGAGTTGTTACATAAGCGTTATATACTTTTTAAATCTTGGGAGGTAATATCCATAGAATTAGGGTACGAACATACGCATGTCCATAGGATTCATGGGAAAGCACTACAACATTTCGATATGGGAGGTTATGCTATTGATAAAGAATAAGGTGATAGCTGTTGATTTTGACGGAACCCTATGTAGTGATAGATATCCTGCAATAGGTATCGAAAATATAAAGCTTATAGAAGCATTAAAATCTCTTAGAAAAGATGGATGCAAGTTGATTTTCTGGACATGCAGAAGAGGAATATACCTGGATGCAGCAATACATTGGTGCCAAGATTTTGGATTAGAATTTGATGCGGTAAACGAGAATTTACCGGAGCATATCGAGTTGTTTGGTGATGATAGTAGAAAGATATTTGCGGACATTTACATAGACGATAGGGCAGTGCATCCGCAGAATCCTATTCTAAATCTACTCCGATGAGAGGAAATTATGAAAACAGAGGAATTACTACGTAACACAAAAAGAATTGTCGGTACTGAATATGTCGACTATTCTCGAGAAGAAAGCGCAGACAGGCGTAGGCTTCTAAGAAGAATATTATCAGGTAGTAAGTTTTCAAATTGCACTGATGAACAGCTTGATAATATGACTGCAGAGCGATTACCTGGAGGTAGGTACGTCATTAGAGATATTGATAATTACGACTGGATAATGGGCACATCAAGATAATAATTTAAGACATTAATGGAGGTTTTAAAATGTCAGGTGTGAAGTGGATCAAAATAGCAACACAAGTATTTGATAACAGAAAAATACGTCAGATAGAAAATATGCCAGAAGGTGATTCTATTATCGTAATTTGGTTTAAAATACTATGTCTTGCAGGAAATACGAATGACGGAGGGTTAGTCTATTTTACGAAGGACATTCCATACACAGAGCAGATGCTTTCTTCAGAGTTTAATAGACCTCTTGTAACTGTCCAATTAGCATTAAATACATTCGAAAGATTTGAAATGATAGACATTGTTGATGATTTTATTCATGTTTCATCATGGGAAAAATATCAGAATATTGAGGGGCTTGAAAGAATTAGAGAACAGACAAGGCTTCGAGTTGCAAAACATCGAGAAAACAAATCAATAGAATGTAACGTTACAAGTAACGCTACCGTAACTCATGGTAACGAAACAGATATAGATATAGATATAGAAATAGAAGAAGATAAAGATATAGATATAAGAGAAAGAGTAGATTATCAGCAAATAGCTGATATGTATAACAACACTTGCGTGTCGTTCCCTAAATTGACGTCTTTATCAGAAACACGAAAAAAAGCAATTAGAGCAAGATTAAACACTTATACTGTTGAGGATTTAAAGAGATTATTTGAAATAGCAGAACAAAGTGAATTTTTAAAAGGAAAAAACGACCGTAATTGGAACGCTAACTTTGATTGGCTGATTAAAGATTCTAATATGGCCAAGGTTCTTGATGGAAACTATTCCAATAGGCAGGTACAACCGCAGAAGCCTAAACATAAATCAAATACGAATAAGTTCAACGAGTTTCCACAAAGAGATTATGATTACGGAAGTTTAGAACAGCAGCTATTAGGAGGTAGATAAATGGCAAACACATATGATTTACATGACTATGTCGAGGAAAGTGTTATAACAAGCGTTAGCTCTAACAAAATAGCAGACATCACAGGAATGGATGTTGTAAAGGTTAGCAGGTATGCTAGGACAGGGTACCTATATAATTGTAGGTATAGGATTTTTAAAAGCGCTAACAACAAAAATGAATTAATGCGAAAGATAAACAACGGTACCGAACGTAATTACACCTCCGAATACGTTGAGGATTTTACGAGACAATGGAATGAAACAACGGAACAGTTAAAGTCAAGCGGTAAGATAGCAAGTATTAGATTAGTGGCACAGGGGGTAATCATAGCGGAATGACTAGTAGTTGCACAAAGGCAAGGGAACTCGGAGTTGACCCATATGGTTACAAGTGGGAGAAAATCAGAAAGGAGGAATCTTATGAAAGCAACAATCATGACAAGTGAATTGAAAAGGCTTATTAAAAGCATGAAGAAGTTTGTAAAAGACGATGGATATAATAAATTAATGCCATTCATAAAAATTACCGTATCAGATGGAACTCTTACAGGGATTGCACTAGACGGTCATAGAATAGCTAGGGAAAAGATTAGCTGCATGTCTGATTGCGATTTCGATTGTTATATAAAGCCAGTCGTACCGGTATTCAAAGGATGTGAGTACAGCACCATAGAGCTTATCGACAATTACGCATATATAACAGCAGGGGATAATCGTACAGGCTTTAAGCAACCGGAAGGAGAATACTACAAAACAAGTGAGTACTTTGAAAAAGATAAGTATCAATCATTGGCGATTGGCTTTAACTCAAAGTATCTGAAAGAAGCTCTTGAGAGCATGGATGGAAAAGTGGTACTAAGATTTAGCAATCCAAAAGAACCAGTGTATATCTACAATACAGGAAAAGAAGTCGTACAAGAAAGAGTAGTATTGCCAATTAGTATTGGTTATGAGTGTTAGTTAAATCGAGATTTACGGAAGTAAGAAGGTGAGAAATGAGAAACGTAC
>NZ_DAMADT010000048.1:0-20447 GCF_031997925.1 Lachnoclostridium sp.
CTTAGAAGTAATGTTTTATGTGAATAAAAACATTAATTTCTTATAATTTGAATGTTAATTCATCATGCTTGTCTTCTGTACTAAACACATAATCATTTCCTGGTAGGATTGCATTTAATACAATACCAGCAATTGCAGCTACGGATAAACCAGAAAGTGTAATCTCATAAGAACCAACCATAAATGTTAAACCACCGATTCCATTAAAACCAAGCGCACAGCCAAGAATTATAGCTGCAATGATAAGGTTACGACTTTGCGTGAAGTCTACACGATTTTCAACAACGTTACGAATACCAACGGATGAAATCATTCCGTATAATATCAAGGAAACGCCACCGATAATAGCCACTGGAAGTGTGTTTATAATAGCAGCAAACTTAGGGAAAAAGGATAGGAAAATTGCAAAACAAGCAGCAATCTGCATAACCTTAGGATCGTAAACTTTAGTAAGTGCCAGTACACCAGTATTTTCACCATAGGTTGTATTGGCTGGTCCACCAAACATAGCGGACAAACTGGTAGCAAGGCCGTCACCAAGTAGGGTACGATGAAGACCAGGTTCTGCCATATAATTCTTACCAGTAGTAGCACTAATAGCAGAGATATCGCCAATGTGTTCCATCATGGTAGCCAATGAGATTGGAACGATAGAGATAATGGAACTAATACTAAATTTAGCAAAGCCACTTACAGGAACAGGGTTTCCAATCCAATTAGCAGAGGTTACTGCGGTAAAATCAACAGCACCGATGATAAGTGCTACGATATAGGAAACAATGATGCCTAACATAATTGGGACGATTTTTACCATACCTTTACCAAAAATATTACAGATAATGATAACAGCTAAAGCAACGAATGCTAAAAGCCAGTTGTTTTGACAGTTAGCGATTGCAGTTGGTGCAAGAATTAACCCGATAGAGATAATAATTGGACCAGTAACAACAGGTGGGAAGAAACGCATGATTTTATTCACGCCAAATACTTTTATTAATGCTGATAAAACGACATATACGAGACCAGCAATCACTACACCACCACAAGCGTAAGGTAAGAGCTCTGCATTTGGTGTTGTTACCATCTGACCATTTACTTCTGTTTCGATAAATGGAGCAACTGCTGTGTAGCCTCCGATGAATGCGAAGGAGGAGCCTAAGAACGCTGGAACCTTTCCTTTGGTAAGAATGTGAAATAATAAAGTTCCTAAACCAGCCATTAAAAGAGTTGTAGATACATTAAGACCAGTTAATAATGGTACAAGCACAGTAGCACCAAACATTGCAAAGGAATGCTGTAACCCAAGGAGTATCATTTTTGGTATGCCAAGTGTTCTGGCATCATAGATTCCAACACTGCCTATGGTGTTTTGTTCTTTTGTCATTACTTTTTCCTCCATACATAATAAGATTTTGATTAGTAAAAAAACTCCCTAACAAGGGTGCCTGGGGCATAAAAATAAGCCTATCATTTAAAAGAAAATGAAAGACTTTAATAACGCCGACAAATCGACTTCTCTGATATAAAATTAGGTATTCTGTTTTTATAATGCAACAATCTTTTCATAAATAACTCCTTCAATTTAATCAGTAGAAATGTTTCGGTATATGCACCGTAGACTATAGTATCTTATCTTATTTTTTTTGTCAACCAAAAAAATAAAATTTGAAAAAGAAGATTAATTATAAAAAATTCAATATATAGAATAACAATATAGGATATATTGCACACATATTCTGAAAATAGAGGTTTTAGAATTATATATATGATAAATGATAAAAACAGCAGACATTCTCTGGATTGTGCTTGGTGATATTTAATAAATTCAAAAGAAGGAACATAGAAACATATAGTAATATATAGAAAAGAAAATATAGAATAGAAATATATAGAATAGAAAATATAGAAAAGAAAATATAGAAAAGAAAATATAGAATAGAAAATATAGAAAAGAAAATATAGAGTAGAAATATATAGAATAGAAAATATAGAAAAGAAAATATAGAAAAGAAAATATAGAATAGAAAATATAGAGTAGAAATATATAGAATAGATAATATAGAGCAGAAAAAAATATAGGAAGAAATATATATAGAAGAAACTTTATTGAGTAGAAATGTGTTAGCAATGACATATAGAACATAAAGAATTATAGAACAAGAACATATAAAACAGGAACATAATAGAGAAGAAACATATAGGAAAAAAATATAAAGAGCGAGCGCATAGAATAGGAAAGATATTGAATAAAAAATAGGTAAGTACAATCTTCACAAGTTTGAAACATTTCTTAAGAAAGCGAAATAGTTTCGTAGCTCAAAGCAAGGGAATGTTCTTATATAAACGAAAATTTCGTTGAAAATAGTATAGTTTTCACAAGGAAACACCATGGTTTTTGTGGATTAATTCGATTTACTCTTACGTAATCTTGTTATATAATGTGTTATGGACAGTTATACTTACTAAAATGTTTCGTATGAACCTTTCATAACTTGTAAAAACAATTTTACCAAGAATAATAAAGGAGAATTCGCATGAAATTTGGATTTTTTGATGATTTAAACAAAGAATACGTTATCACAACTCCTGAAACGCCGTATCCTTGGATTAACTATCTCGGATCGCAAGCGTTCTTTTCCTTGATATCAAATACTGCTGGAGGTTACAGTTTCTATAAAGATGCAAAACTACGTAGGATCACAAGATTTCGTTATAATAATGTACCATTAGATATTGGTGGTGGTCGCTATTACTACTTATACGATAATGGTGATTTTTGGTCACCGGGTTTTGCGCCTGCAAAAAAGGAACTAGAATATTATGAGTGTCGTCATGGTATGGGTTATACCAAAATAACAGGAAGAAGAAATGGAATTGAGACAAAGATAACCTTCTTTGTACCATTAAACTATAATGGCGAAGTACATAAAGTATCAATTATTAATACAAGTAATCAAGTTAAGAATGTGAAATTGTTTTCATTCCTCGAGTGGTGCCTGTGGAATGCGGGGGAAGATGCTACGAATTTTCAACGAAATTTCTCAACAGGTGAAGTAGAAGTTAAGGGTTCCGTAATCTATCATAAGACAGAATACAAAGAAAGACGGGATCATTATGCATTTTTCTCTGTAAATGCCCCTATTTGTGGATTCGATTCTGATCGTGAGAGTTTTCTTGGTACCTACAACGGATTTGATAATCCGCAGGTAGTTGCGAGTGGTGAATCAAAAAATTCTGTTGCAGATGGTTGGTCCCCAATTGCCTCTCATTGTGTTGAAATTTCCTTGCAGCCTAAGGAAAGCAAAGAACTTGTATTTATTCTTGGATATGTTGAAAATAAATTAGAAGAAAAATGGGAGTATCAAGTTGGTAAGGTTGATACTGATGAGGTATTATTATCATCCTTGGCACCAAATGGTACGAATGTTATTAATAAGAAGAAAGCAGAAGAGATGATATCAAAATATTCTACATTAAAGGCTGTTGATCAAGCGTTCCTAGAGCTTAACGAATATTGGGAGAAACTGCTTTCGAAGTACAACGTAAAGACGCATGATGAAAAATTAAATCGGATGGTAAATATCTGGAATCAATATCAATGTATGGTTACCTTTAATTTATCGAGAAGTGCTTCGTACTTTGAATCCGGAATTGGAAGGGGGATGGGATTTCGAGATTCCAATCAGGATTTGCTTGGATTTGTTCATCAGATTCCAGATCGTGCAAGAGAGAGAATTATTGATCTTGCATCCACACAGTTACCAGATGGTGGAGCTTATCATCAATATCAACCATTAACGAAAAAAGGAAATGATGAAATTGGTGGCAATTTCAATGATGATCCATTGTGGCTTATCTTAGCAGTTACAGCTTATATCAAGGAAACAGGAGATTTTGATATCTTAGAGGTAAATACTCCTTATGATAATAAGTTAGAGCTTGCGAAACCTTTGTCAGATCATTTGAAAAAGGCCTTTAACCACGTGATAGAGAATCTTGGTCCACATGGATTACCTTTGATTGGTCGTGCAGACTGGAATGATTGTTTGAATCTAAATTGTTTTTCCATGGAACCAGGAGAATCCTTTCAAACAGTAACAAGCAAGGATGGTAAAGTTGCAGAATCTGTTATGATTGCTGGTATGTTTACTTATATTGGGGAAGAGTATGCAATTCTCATGGAAAAGGTAGGCAATAAAGAAGAGTCCTTTCGAGCCATGAAAGAAGTAGAGAATATGCGAGAAGCAATTATGAAGTATGGCTATGATGGAGCTTGGTTTTTACGTGCCTATGATGATTATGGAAGAAAAATTGGAAGCGAAGAATGTGAAGAAGGAAAGATATTTATCGAATCTCAAGGCTTCTGCGTTATGGGAAAATGCGGTCTTAACGATGGGAAAGCCCTAAAAGCCTTAGATTCTGTGGAAGAACGTTTGGGTACAAAATTCGGTTTGGTACTGAATAATCCAGCATTCACACGTTATTATGTGGAATATGGCGAGATATCTACCTATCCAGCAGGATATAAAGAAAATGCAGGTATCTTCTGTCATAATAATGCTTGGATTATGTGTTCAGAAGCCGTGGTAGGCCGTGGAGATAAGGCATTTGATTACTATACTAGAATTGCACCAGCGTATACAGAAGAATTTTCTGAAATCCATCGTTTGGAGCCATATGTTTATGCGCAGATGGTAGCAGGAAAGGATGCCAGACGTTTTGGGGAAGCAAAAAATTCTTGGTTAACAGGAACAGCATCTTGGAATTTTGTAGCGATATCGCAATATATTCTAGGAATTAAACCAGAATATGATGGCTTAATGATAGACCCTGCAATTCCAACTGCTTGGGATGGATATCAGATAACACGTGAATTCCGTGGTGATAGATATGATATTACAATACAAAACCCGTATCATGTTTCGAAAGGTGTTAAGAAGCTGGTGGTTGATGGGAAAGAGGTGGAGGGTAATATCATTCCGGTATTTGGTGACGGATTAGAACATAGAGTAAAAGTCACCTTAGGTTAAATAATCGCTTACTAGCCTCATGAATTATTTGCAAGCCAAGTAGTTCATTGTATGATTCTCCTATCCGAAAGAGAGTGTCCGAAAGGGCACTCTCTTTCGTTATAGTAATATGCTATGTGTACCACGCCAGTCGGTACGCAATCTTAGGTACTATAAAACTAGCAGCAATGTGGTCATGATTAAATAGATAATTTGTTCATAAATTGTCAATTTAACAAAAATTTTTATTGCCAAAATTAAATTTTAAGTATATGATAAAAACGCTATGATTCATATAGCGTTTTATACAGACGCATTGTCTTAATTCCTGACAAGGAAAAGTTCGTGAACCGTGCGCTTTCTTGTTTGTATAACGGATTTGGCATTGTATCATAATAATGAGAGAATATCATTTTTACTATCTATGGTTGAAAAAATGTTTCAACTAAAAAGTTTGATCCATATTCAAGGTCAAACTTTAAGAATGGAGGAAATATGAAAAGAAGAAAGCAGTTATTCTTTTTGGGTCTTCTCCTAAGTTGTATGATTGCACTCTGCGCATGCAGTGGCAGTACAGAAAACAAGGGAAATGATCAAAAGGAAGCAGAAAACGGCGAGGCTTCAAAAAATGGTGGCTCTGTTATTGTAGGTATAACAAACGATTTGGATAGTCTTGACCCACACAAAGCAGTTGCGGCAGGAACTAAGGAAGTTTTGTTTAATATTTTCGAAGGTTTAGTAAAGCCTGATAAAGATGGAAATTTAGTTCCTGCTGTAGCAAGCGACTATAAGATTTCGGAGGATGGAATGACCTATACGTTCTTTTTACGTGATGGTGTTAAATTCCACAATGGTGCGCTTGTAACGGTAGATGATGTAATATATTCATTAAAACGTGCTACCGGCCTGCTTGAAACTTCCGATCCAGAAGTGAGAGTTGAGTCGGTATTTTCTTGTGTAGAATCGATAAATGCGATTACTACTGAGGATGGAAAACAGGCCGTAGAAGTCAAATTAAATCAACCTAATATTGAACTACTGTCCTATTTTACCATTAGTATTATACCAAAAGACTATACTGAGCAGGCGACTAAGCCGGTTGGTACAGGTCCATTTCGTTTTGTTTCCTATTCGCCGATGGTAAGCATTGTGATGGAGAAGAATCCTGACTATTATATGAAAGGGGTTCCTTATCTTGATGAAGTAACGTTTAAGATCTCTGCAAATACAGATGCAGCATTTATGGAGTTAAGAGCTGGTACCATCGATATTTTCCAGCAATTAACCTATGAACAAGCAAATCAATTAAAGGATTTGTATAGCATTGAAATTGGGCATATGAACCTGGTTCAGGCTTTGTTTTTAAATCATAAAGCGGCTCCATTTGATAACCTTAAAGTTCGACAAGCGCTTTGCTATGCGATTGACAGGCAGATGATTCTTGATATCGTTGCAGGTGGTAACGGTACGATTATCGGAAGTAATATGTTCCCTGGATTCGGTAAATACTACGATGAAACCTTAGCAAATTACTACACTTATGATGTAGAAAAAGCAAAACAACTTCTTAACGAGGCAGGTTATCCGGATGGATTTCATTTTACTATCACTGTACCATCTAATTATCAAGCGCATGTAGATACAGCACAGGTAATTGTAGAGCAGTTAAAGAAAGTTGGAATTACTGCGGAAATCAAATTAGTAGAATGGGCAAGTTGGATTTCGGATGTTTACCAAGGAAGAAATTACGAATCAACGATTGTAGGTCTTGATTCCAATCTCTCTCCTAGTGATATTGTAAAACGTTATGAATCTACTTCAAAAAATAACTTTTTAAATTATTCAAATTCACAGTTTGATAGCCTATATCCTAAAGCTTATGCATCTGTTAAGGATGAGGAGAAAGTGGAACTTTATCATCAGCTGCAAAGAATACTAACAGAGGATGTAGCTTCTGTCTATATTCAAGACCCAGCAAATTTAGTAGCAGTAAATAAAAAATTAGCAGGTTATCAGTTCTACCCTGTTTATGTACAGGATATGTCAACCGTATATTATAAGTAAAATGATTAACTATTTAATCTCATCAGGGAAGTCCTCCGCTTCTTTAAGCGGGGGTAAGGACTTGCCTTCTGATAAGGATTGACAGTGTAATGAAAGTACTTTATGAAAAAACGAGACTTACTTGGAAAGGAGATGGCGCAATGAAATTTTATATAAAAAAGCTGATAACTCTCATTATTACCTTAGTATTCGTATCTTTTATCACGTTTTTCGCCTTCCAAGTGATTCCCGGAGACAGCGCGATTGCAAAGCTTGGGATAGATGCAACAGAGGAACAGCTACAGAATCTGCGTGAATCGATGGGATTAAACGATCCTATGTTTGTTCGCTATGGAAGATTTTTAAAAGGTGCAGTTACTGGTGACTTTGGAACTTCTACTCAATATAATGTAAGCGTAACATCCTTATTATCAGATCGTCTACCGGTAACAGCTTGGCTAGCTGCTCTATCTGTTCTTTTTATGGTAGTAATTTCGTTACCATTGGGACTAATATGTGCAAGAAGAGAAGATGGATTGATTGACCGATTTATAACATTTTTAAGCCAAACCTTTATGGCGGTTCCACCGTTTTTCTTGGGGATTCTAATTTCTTTATTATTTGGGATCATTTTGAAATGGTTTGTGCCTGGAAGGTTTGTGCCAATATCACAGGATTTTGGTGCTTTCTTAAGTTATATGGTATTTCCAGCCTTAGCGGTTAGTATCCCAAAGGTAGCGATGTTAACTAAATTTCTAAAGACATCTCTGTTGCGAGAATTATCGTACGATTATGTACGAACCGCAAGGAGCAAGGGTTTAAAAAAGAAACAGATCATGACAAAGCATGTACTAAAAAATGCCTTAATTCCTGTTATTACATTTTTGGGAATGATGATTGCGGATGCTTTAGCTGGTAGCATTATAGTCGAGCAGGTATTTAATCTTCCAGGGATGGGACGAATGTTAGTATCTGCAATTTCAAATCGTGATTTTGCTGTAGTAAGTGCAGCAGTATTATATATTGCAGGGATTGTCATAATAATTAATTTTGTTGTAGATATGACATATCAAAAAGTTGACCCACGTGTCAGAATTTCATGACGATAAAAAGGAGCAAAGGAAATGAGAAAACAAAAGAATCGATTTAATTTTATAGTTGGGCTGATCTTAGTTTCGTTTGCTTTGCTCCTTGTTATCATAGGTATTTTTTATACTCCTTATGACCCAAATGAAATGAATGTGTTGGCAAAAAACCAGGCACCAAGTCTTTCTCATCTTTTTGGTACCGATTATATGGGTAGAGATGTCCTTAGCAGGGTGATGGAAGGAGCGTTCACTACTTTTTTTGTAGGTATCGCTACTGTTTTCATAGGAGCTACCGTCGGAAGTATTCTAGGTGCGGTTACTGGATATTTCGGTGGGGTAGTAGATGAAATTTTGATGCGAATCAATGATGCAGTCGCTTCTTTTCCAAGTATTTTATTGGCATTAGTGTTTGTTAGTATATTTGGTACAGGAAAGTACAATGTGATATTAGCATTAGGTATACTGTTCATTCCTAGTTTTGCCCGTGTTATAAGGAGTGAATTTATCATACAAAAAGAGATGGATTACGTTAAGAGCGCGAGGCTACTTGGAGCGAGCCACATTCGGATTATATTTCTACATATCTTTCCGAATACAAAAGCTATCTTACGTTCTGCCATTACCATTGGTTTTAATAATGCTGTTCTAGCAGAAGCAGGAATGAGTTATTTAAGTCTGGGGGTTCAACCTCCGGATCCTAGTCTTGGGCGTATGCTTTCTGAGTCTCAGACCTATTTATTTGGAGCACCATGGATGGCACTAGCACCAGGATTAATGATTGTAATTACGGTACTTGGATTCAGTTTATTAAATGAGGGAAGTTAGTGTGAAAATAAAAAGCAATTTTCACACAGTGAAAGAACAAAGTACTTTCAAACACGAATTAGCAACAGAATGGAGATAAGTATGAATAGCAAAACAGATCTCTTATTAGTACAAGATCTTAGCATCAGTTTTGGTGAAAAGAAGAGAAAAGAAGTAGTCCATAACATCTCTTTCTCCATTAAACAAGGAGAAATTCTAGGCGTTGTGGGGGAATCCGGTTCTGGTAAAAGTGTAACAGCTCACTCAATCCTTCGGTTATTAGCACAAGGAGGGGAAATTTCAAGTGGTTCTGTTTTGTTTAACGGGATGGACTTGACCAAATTGCCTGAAGAAGAGATGGTTAAGATTCGAGGGGATGAGATATCAATGGTATTTCAAGAACCGATGACTTCGTTAAATCCGGTATTAACGGTTGGTGTACAGATTGAGGAGATGCTGCTTCTTCACACAAAGAAGACTAAGGAGGAGCGAAAAGCTTCTGTCTATGAAATGATGAGTGAAGTAGGCTTAGAAAACCCAGAACATCTTTATTCGAAATATCCTCATCAACTGTCTGGTGGTATGAGACAGCGTATTATGATAGCGATGGCAATGATTTGCAAGCCAAGATTATTAATTGCAGATGAACCTACAACGGCACTTGATGTTACAATACAAGCCAAGATATTAGAATTATTAAAAGAATTGAATCGAAAGCATGGAACAACAATACTATTTATATCTCATGATTTAACAGTAGTAAGGAACCTATGCGATAGACTTATTGTAATGTATGATGGACGGATTGAGGAATCTGGGGAAAGCAGAGAACTATTTCAAAATCCTAAGAAAGAGTATACAAAAAAGCTACTAGCAGCAGCAGAAATGGTACATGATTCTTCTTTGGGTAAGGATTCGAACATTTCACCTGTATCTAACCGAATTTTAGAAATAAAGGATCTTAAAGTTAATTATACAGAAAGCGGGAAAAAATTATTTCAAAAGAAGCAGCGAAAAGAAGTCGTGAAAGGAATTTCTTTGGAGGTAATGCAAGGAGAAAGCGTTGGAATTGTTGGAGAAAGTGGCTGTGGGAAATCTA
Source organism: Lachnoclostridium sp. (assembly GCF_031997925.1). Taxonomy (NCBI): domain Bacteria; kingdom Bacillati; phylum Bacillota; class Clostridia; order Lachnospirales; family Lachnospiraceae; genus Lachnoclostridium; species Lachnoclostridium sp. The sequence goes on from NZ_DAMADT010000048.1 coordinate 10,044, forward strand.
CCTTAGCAAAAGCCATCACGGGATTATTAAATGATGTGACAGGACAGATAGTACTTCGGGAAGATAAGCCTCAGATGGTATTTCAAGATCCCTACGGCAGTTTAAATCCTTGTAAGCGGATTGGGTGGTTATTGGAAGAACCTCTTAAATTACAAAAAGTATTATCAAAACAAGAAAGAGAGCAACGGGTGGAGGAAATTCTTCAAAAAGTAAATCTTCCAGTCGAGTATAAAAACCGATATCCGAGAGACTTAAGTGGTGGACAACGCCAGCGTGTTGCAATCGCACGGGCAATGATTTTACATCCGAAATTTGTGGTGCTAGACGAGCCAGTATCCGCTCTTGATGTAACCATACAGGCTCAAGTACTTCAATTGTTAAAAAATCTGAAACAGGAATTTCATCTATCTTATTTATTTATCTCTCATGATATGGGAGTGATACATTCCATGTGTGATCGAGTATGTGTGATGTATCAGGGAGAGATTGTGGAAAGTGGTAAAACCGAAGAGATATTTCAAAATCCAACACATGAATACACCAAGAAATTACTTTCTTCTGTACCGAAATAGATTACATTATCGTAATGAGTTACGCCAATGATATAAGAATACATTCCAATGATTTACTGACTTGCTCCTCAATGGTATATAGCTTAATTAAAACTTATACCATAAAGGAGCATTTTTTATGACTAAATAAACCAGCATAGTGAAGTAAAGTAAAAAAACTTACATAAGTACTTTAAAATACAGAAACTGGATCATTAGTTACAAATTCAAATTACATCAACGCCTGTATTTATAGTAGCAACCGGTAAAGTAATTTAAAAAAGGTTTGAATCTAAGTAGAGTCTGGTGTATGATGGAAATACACTTTGTAAACGGAGATATAGTGAAGGGTACGCATTGTCTTGTAAGCAAAAATGTAGTGCAGAAATGAGGAGAGATATGATAGGAAAGTACATCAAGAGATATAAGTGGAGTTATCTCCTTGGAATTATAACCTTATTTGTAGTCGACCTGTTGGGACTGCTTATTCCAGAGTATACTGGTAAAATCACCGATGGACTGAAGGACAAAACGATGGATTTTCAAGGTATTCTACATATGATAGGTTTGATTCTAGCGGTCGGAGGCTTAATGGCACTCGGTCGTTTTTTATGGCGTATTTTTATCTTTGGTGGAGCCAGAAAAATTGAGTATGCTCTAAGAAATGATATGTTTGAACACCTTACCACGCTTTCTACCCGTTATTTTAACGAAAATAAGACCGGAGACTTTATGGCTCACTTTACCAGTGATCTTTCTGCCATTCGTATGGCACTTGGTCCTGCAGTAGTTACAACATTTGATGCAATTATTATGACAATTATGGTAGTAGTAAAGATGGTGTTTTACGTTGACCTTTGTCTAACTTTGCTTGCTTGTATACCAATGATATTTATTATGATTGGTGGTATTTATTTTGGTAGCAAGGTAGAAAAAAGATATACGAAGAAACAAGAGGCTTTTTCAGAGATGACAGATGAGGTACAGGAAAGTATCTCTGGTGTAAGAGTAGTAAAAGCCTTTGTCCAAGAAGAAAAAGAAATTGTATCTTTCTCTAAGACAAACTTAAATAATAAGAAAGCAAATCTCCAGGTTGTTAAGCTTCAAGCAACTATGTTGCCACTACTTGATTTCTTGATTGGTATTTCTAGTATTATTACACTTCTATATGGTGGTAAACTGGTCCTTGATGGTGTGATTACTCCTGGTAAATTTGTTGCATTTAACTCTTACATTGGAATGCTAGTTTGGCCAATGATAGCAGCAGGTGATAGCATTAACATGCTTTCTCAGGGGTTTGCATCAATTAAACGTGTTCGTACTATATTTATGGAGCAACCGGAGATTGTAGATGGACCGGAATGCGACAAGTCAATTACACAACTATCTGGAGAGATAGCCTTAAATCATGTTACATTTTTATATAAGGAAGGAAATTCCCCTGTTCTACAAGATATCTCAGTAAAGATTCCAAAAGGCAATACGCTTGCGATACTTGGTCGCACCGGTAGCGGAAAGACCACAATAGCGAACCTATTACTTCGTTTATACGACGTAGAAGATGGAATGATAACTTTTGATAGAAATAGCATACGTAAGATTCCGCTTCATGTTTTAAGAGAGCAGATTGCTTATGTTCCTCAAGATAATTTCTTATTTTCTGATACGATTCAAACCAATATTGCGTTTGGTGTGCGAAAACTACGTGACATAGAAAAAAAGGGAGAGAAGATGAAGTTATTCCCTTCAAAAAAGGAACGAATGGAAGCGTACTTAGAAAGTGATTTCATGAAGACAGAGAGTAAAGCAGATGGTATCTATCAGGATTTAGATATGGTACAAGAGGCTGCTAAGACGGCATGCATTCATGATAATATCATGGATTTCCCAAAACAGTATAAAACGATGGTGGGTGAGCGAGGAGTAACTGTTTCCGGTGGGCAAAAACAACGAAGCTCCATTGCAAGAGCTTTAATGAAAAATGCCCCTATTTTAATTTTAGATGATGCACTTTCTGCGGTTGATACAAATACAGAAGAGCAAATTCTTCGTAACCTGAAAGAAAATCGTAAGGATAAAACAACGATTATTATCGCACATCGTATCTCGACCATTCAAAATGCGGATAACATTTTAGTGCTTGAGGAAGGGAAGGTTGCCGAATATGGTAACCATGAGGAACTGATGGCAGAACAGGGTATTTATGCGAAACTCTATGAAAAACAGCAGTTAGAAAAACAATTAGAGAAAGAATAATGGGGGGTAGAACATGAGTCGAAAAGAAATAGAATACGAAAAATCAATTCATGGAAGTGTGTTCCTCCGTTTAATGAAGTATGCAACTCCATATTTTCCTATGATGATTCTGGCATTTATCCTGGTGTTAGCTTTAACAGGTCTTGAATTATTGCGTCCTTACTTGGTTGGCCGAGCAGTTGATTTGTTTACGATGGATGGAACCTTGGATGAAGTTAAGTATACAGCTGCTCTATATGGTGCTGCTTTAATATTAAGTTTTGTATTTAACTTTTTACAAACATGGATCTTACAGCTAACTGGACAAAACATCATCTATAATATTCGTCAGGAGCTCTTTGAGCATATTCAAAAACTTTCGTTACGTTTTTTTGATATCACACCAGTAGGTAAGATTGTAACCAGAGTAACCAATGACGTAGAAGCACTGCATGAAATGTATGCGAATATTCTAGTCAAACTCTTAAAAAATATAGTAAAAATCATCGGATTAGCAATCGTTATGCTTTCCATGAATGTACGAATTGCATTGTTTGGTTTTAGCCTGCTACCATTTATCATCGGTTTAACCTGGATATTTAAAAGAACCTCAAGATTAACTTATCGTATCACCAGAACGAAGATAACTGCTATCAATACTTATTTATCAGAGCATTTATCTGGTATGAAGTTAATACAGATATTTGCAAGAGAAAGAGAAAAAAATGCAGAGTTTGGACAAAAGAGCAAAGGTTTATATCGCGCAAATTACCGTGAAATGATGGTATTTGCAATCTTTCGTCCTTTGATGTATATGCTATCCATTATAGCTTTAGTAATTATTGTGGCTGTTGGTGGTGATAGTGTATTAAAGGGAGCAGTTACTGTAGGTACCTTATATACATTTATTCAGTACATCTCTTCGTTTTTTGAGCCAATTCAGGAACTTGCAGAACAGTTTGGAACACTGCAGTCTGCCATGGCTTCTGCGGAGAAGATATTTACCTTATTGGATGAACCAATCATTGTAAAGAATCCTGAGAATCCGACTTTGGTGGAAGAAATCAAAGGACGTATCGAGTTTGAGCATGTTTGGTTTGCGTACGAAGGAGAAAACTGGATTCTTAAGGATGTTAGCTTTGTAATTGAACCTGGGCAAAGTGTAGCCTTTGTTGGGGCGACGGGTGCAGGAAAATCTTCCATATTAAACTTAATCGGAAGATATTACGACATTCAACAAGGACGTATTCTTGTAGATGGCATAGATATCAAGGAGCTAAAGACAGAAGATTTGCGTCAGGCTATTGGACAGGTACAGCAGGATGTGTTTATCTTTACTGGTGATGTTATGAGTAACATTCGTTTGAAGAGCGACACGATAACAGAAGAAGAGGCGATAATAGCGTCAAAATATGTGAATGCAGATCACTTTATAGAAAACTTAAGCAACACTTATTATGAGGCGGTTACGGAACGTGGTGCAACATTTTCCGCAGGACAGCGTCAACTTCTATCCTTTGCGAGAACGCTAGCTTTCGATCCGTCCATCTTAGTTATGGATGAAGCAACTGCTAACATTGATACGGAAACAGAACAATTAATCCAAGAAGCATTAGAAAAACTAATGCAGGGAAGAACAACAATTATGGTTGCCCATCGCTTATCAACCATACAGCATGCGAATAAAATTATCGTAATGCATAAGGGAGAGTTAAGGGAAATGGGAACTCATCAAGAACTATTAGAGAATAATGGTATTTATAAGAAATTATATGAGTTACAATTAGCAGGAGAGCATTAAACAAGTAAGGGTGGGAAAAGCTCTGCTTGATAGAAAAGAAAGAGACTTCTTTAGAGGTTTTACTAGAGAGGTTTCTTTTTTTATTTATGACAAGAAAAAGTTCCGCAGCGTACATTTTCTTGTTAATAGGTACTACAATTACCTCGTACAAATCAAAAACTTCTGATGAATACGCGCTTACTTTGTGGTGGAGATGAACAAAGATAAACTCTTATATAGAGGTGATTTCTTAAAATCAGAATGGTATCGTTAATAAAAGATATTCTAAGCCAAGAAGGTATAGAAAAAGGAACTAAAAGTGATAATAGTATAAATATTAGTAGAAAAATAAGGGAAAATATATGAATTAATTATAAGAATTAAATACAATTAATAAGACTAGAAAAAACATAAGGAAAAACATAAGGGAAAACTACAAGATATCAAGAGGTAAAATCTTATTACCTTCTTTAGATAAAAAGAGAGAGATAACAAAGGAGTGATGTTATGTTACAACATAGGATTTTAAATGAAGAAGAAATTTGTAAGGTTTATGAAGAGCATTTAAAAAATGACTTTCCACCCGAAGAGCGAAAGCCGTTATCAATGGTACTAAGCTTAAAAAATCAGGGGATTTATTGTTGCTATGGATTGTATGATAATGAGGAATTTGTGGCTTATGCTTTTTTTGCAAAACCTGAAACGATGGATTATTTATTGCTTGATTACCTTGCCGTCTGTAAAAATCATCGTTCCAAACGGTATGGAAGTAGATTTTTGAAATTATTACAAAAGGAATTAAAAGAGTATCAAGGAATTTTATTTGAGGTTGAGAGTGGTGCCGATGCAAAGACCGAAAAGGAAAAACTGATTTGTGAGCGTAGGATAGCCTTTTACCTGCGAAATGGTCTGATAAAAACTAAAATTAACGCGAAGCTCTTTGGAGTTAATATGATTTTACTATATTTAGAAATTCAAGGAACACCAAGTGAAAAGAAATTGAGCGAGGCATTAAATCATATTTACGATCTCGTATTTGGAGAAGAGACACACCGTAGAGAAATATTTTGTAGGATTGTTGAAGAGTAAAGTAGGTGTTATAAAAGTAACTTTTCTTACCAAAATACTTGGCGAAACGTGGGAATAAACTTAGTAAAACACTGGAATACCTTGTAATTGTAGATTTCTTCCGATATACTTAGCGTATCCTTATTGTCGACAAATTGGGATAGTAGAAAGGCAATCTATGAAGATGAGAACAGAAACGTTATAAGATGTTTGCACAAACTGGCAGGCGCTTAGTAACGCATGGAGGTTAGCATGAGTAAAAAACTGCTTCTTATTTCTGTATTAGCATTGACATTCTTGACTGCATGCGGTAATACGAAAGAGACTAGTAAGGATATTTCGGATGCCCTACAATCAAAAGATGCAGAGATAATAAACAATTTGGATGAAACGAATCAACAAGTAACTAATGCACCAGAGAATCAGAACATAAACGAATCTGATAACGATAGACTAACTCAGAATCTTCCAGGTGAAAATCAAGCACCATCGATACAAAATCAACAAGATGGTAGCGATGAAAATTTATCCGACGAAGTTACAACATACGATAATTCACGAACAGACAACTCTACTAATTCACAGTTAGATAATTCCCAGAACAATAATTCCTCCCAAGGAAACCAAGGGTTTCAATCACCTTCCATAGGTAATGATTCCTCTAACAAGGGCAATAACGAGGCTTCTACCGCACCTACCGATGTACCTAAGACCCCTAAGGTAACAGGTACACCGACCAAGGCTCCAGACGTAGCGCCGATCCATACACCGGTACCAACTAGAACTCCTATTATTACACCAACTAGGATTCCAGCACCAACAAAGACACCACAGCCTACTAAGGTACCAACGGTTACAGTAGCACCTACAAAAGTACCCGTGGCTACACCAGCCCCAACGAAGGTACCAACTCCAACGAAAGCGCCAGTACCAACGAAGGTTCCTACGGTAACTCCGCCAGCGAAAGTGAGTAATGCAGATAGCATATCGGTTCGTGGTAAGACTTTATCCATTGGAGATAGTAAAAGTGAAGTAATAAGTGCTTTTGGTTCACCAAATAGAACAGATGCAACGGAATATAATTATGAATTTATGGTCTACAATGATAATTATAAAAAGTTTATGATGATTGCGATTGCAGACAGTAAAGTTGTTGGATGGTATACCGATTCAACAGATTTTTCCTATCAAGGTCTTACCACCTCATCCAAGGTTTCTTCCATTAATTCCGCCTTTGGAAAGAGTTCGTCGCTAAGCGATACGATTTCTGTTTCAGATAGTGGAAATAAAATGACCTTCTTTATGGATACCATAGGAGACGGTTCTATTGATGGAATTTCTGTGTTTGATGGCAGTGTATCCAAAGGAAGTACTAGCAAAACAGTACTAAAAGCATGGGAAAAAGAGATACTTGACTTAACAAACTCATTCCGTGCCCGCAACGGAGTAAGTGCTTTAAGTTGGTCAGATGCTGCTGCGACAACAGCAAGATTACACAGTGAAGATATGGCAAAGAATAATTACTTTAATCACACTGGACTTGATGGTTCCACACCTGGGGATCGAATGAAAGCACAAGGAATTAGTTATCGAAGCAATGGAGAGAATATTATTGGCGGATATGGTAATGCGCTGTTTTCTTCCAATGGTTGGATGAATTCCAGTGGACATAGATCCAATATGTTAAATAAAGGGTTTACGTATCTTGGAGTAGGATATGCATTAGGTGGTACCTACGGAAATTATGCAACACAGAATTTTTATTCTAATTAATAAGTATTGAGTTAGTATAGATATCAATAAATTAAATAATGAACTATTCGAGTAATTTCTAGAATAGTTAAGTTTTTTGGAGTGCCACACCTAGAAAATGTGTGGCACTCCTTTTTTTGCATGTATTAGGTACGGGTTATGTATACATGTTGCATATGAAGGAAAGAACTAATTATTAGATATTGGAGCATCTGACTCGATTGATTCTTCAAAATAGAATATTTAATATTAAGATAGAAAAAATATAGAACATGGAGGGATTTATCATGTCTTTATCAACATTAAAGGATAAAATTACAAGTAGCAATAACAGAGCGATAAAGATAGTTGTCCGGTTTATGCAGCGTTTTACCAGTCACGACATAACCGGTATAACCGCTAAAGCAACCTATTACCTTCTTCTATCATTTTTCCCTCTGTCACTTATATTATTGTCTATATTCGCAAAAAGTGAAGTAAACATATTAGAATATATAGTACCATCTTCCATTGTGGTTCTGCTTAAAGACATATCTACCTTGGAATCCGCATTAACAGTCACATCATTAATCATACTACTCTGGTCAGCCTCAACCTCAATATGGGCGCTGATGACAGGTGTTCACACAGCATATACAGGCAATCGTAAAATTAAGTTGGTTCAAGGAAGGATACGCGCTATATCTTTTGTATTCATCCTTATCATAGCAATTTTTATTTGTATATCTCTAACCTTTTTAAGTAAAATTGCTGTTGACTGGTTGTATTTACGCTTTGAATGGTTAAGCCAAACATTGCTTGGTATTGCACGGGCATTTGTTATGTTTGGATTCATATATTTATTTATTCTGTTTCTTTATATCCTGACTCCGGGTATAAAAGTACGGGTGTGTGATATATCTTTTGGTGTAATTCTAACGGCCATTGCCTGGATTGTGGCAACATGGGGTTTTGAAGTGTATATGGAAATGTTCAGCAACTATTCAGCGCTTTATGGCGGAATCGGTACATTTCTTGGCCTTGCTCTTTGGCTTTATACAGTAACCATAATCTTTTTTTGCGGCGTTGAAATTAATGTGATGCTCTTTGAGGCAAAACAGAACAAAGATAAATGCTTATTTTCATTCAAACTTGTAAAAAGAAAGCATTGAAATGACAAAAATCTAAAAAATGTCATTGACAGTAATGATTTTCTGTTATATAATATAAAAGCTGTGATACGGGAAAGAAAGTATCAAGCATAGCAAGTAGAGTATCCACTCTCACCCCAAGCAAGTAGGCGAAAGGGTTATAATTTTCTAAAGCACAATGATAGAACTAGATTCTTCGGTAGATTGTGTTGTTTATGAGATTTGAAAGTGGATAGCATGCTATTCACTTTTTTTGTATGTTAAGAAAAAATAACCATAACAATTGTTATAATCCTATGGAGGTGCAGAACTATTAGCGAATTAATGATTAATGAGCAAATCAGAGACAGAGAAGTTCGTCTTGTCGGAGAAGACGGAGAGCAACTTGGTGTTATGTCAGCAAAGGACGCATTGAAGATGGCGCAGGACGCAAATCTTGACTTAGTAAAGATTGCTCCAACAGCAAAGCCACCAGTATGCAAGATTGTTGATTACGGTAAATACCGCTATGAGCTTGCGAGAAAAGAAAAAGAAGCCAAGAAGAAGCAAAAAGTGACTGACGTGAAAGAAATCCGTTTAACGCCGAACATCGATGACAATGATTTGAACACAAAAGCCAATCAAGCAAGAAAGTTCATCACCAAGGGGGACAAAGTTAAGGTATCACTACGCTTCCGTGGAAGAGAGATGGCCCACATAAACTCCAGTAAGCAAATTCTTGACAGTTTCTTCGAGAAGCTTCAAGATGTGGCAGTTGTTGAGAAACCAGCGAAAATGGAAGGCAGAAGCATATTTATGTTTTTGACTGAAAAACGATAGAACAGTAGGAGCACATGGTGTAAACCTATTGTCATTATAAAAATCAAAGGTTAGTGCATTATGTGCAACCTAAATTTAAGGAGGAAATATCATGCCTAAATTAAAGACAAGCAAAGCTGCAGCTAAGCGTTTTAAGGTAACCGGTACAGGTAAATTAAAGAGAATGAAAGCGGGAAAACAGCATATCTTGACTAAGAAGTCCCAGAAAAATAAGAGAAATCTTAGAAAAGCAACAATGATGGATCCAAGTAACGAAAAGAACATGAAGAAGATTTTACCATATCTCTAAGATTAGGTAACAAGGAGGGAATAGACGATGGCAAGAATTAAAGGCGGCTTAAACGCTAAGAAGAAGCATAATAAAGTATTAAAACTTGCAAAAGGTTACAGAGGAGCCAGAAGTAAGCAGTATAGAGTAGCAAAGCAGTCCGTTATGAGAGCTTTAACTTCCGCTTTCGCAGGACGTAAAGAGAGAAAGAGACAGTTCAGACAGTTATGGATTGCAAGAATCAATGCAGCTGCAAGAATGAATGGTCTTTCTTATAGCAAATTCATGTACGGCTTAAAGTTAGCTGAGGTTTCTGTTAACAGAAAAATGTTAGCTGAACTTGCTGTAAATGATGCAGAAGGCTTCAAGGCTTTGGTTGAAGTAGCAAAAACTAAATTAGCTTAATAACACTTCGGTGATTTTATAGAGTAGGAGCATTTACAAGATAACTTTAAAAGTTATGTTGTAAATGCTTCTTCTTTTTTTACGAGTAAGTAGCGTTTTGTCAGCGTAGCTGACATGCGAATTACGAGTGTCCTTTGACTTTTTAATGATTCTAATAGAATTCTAACTTGCAAGAAAAGGGGTGCTGTAATAATATGATTACAGAAGAAGATAGTTCGTGTCAGGCGTAAGAGAATATATTTTATGTTGTATTTGACGGAATAATTATTATGAGGAGGAAAGTTATGCGGTATCGGATATCGAATGTATTATGGGGTTTATTTTGGATGTCTCTTGGTATTATAATCGCGGGTAATGTATTTCAATGGTGGGATATATCTTTATTTTTCCCAGGAT
>NZ_DAMADT010000049.1:0-20434 GCF_031997925.1 Lachnoclostridium sp.
CCCCCCGGTGGTTAAAAAATATTTTAAGAGGCCTTCTTAACACCTACTGTCCACCTTCACTTAAAAAAAATTCCCACATCAGCTCTTGAAAGGAGGTAAGCCTTATGCCAACACCAGCAAAACCATATATTGCATTAGTAAGTGAGAAAAAATCGCATAGAACAAAAGAAGAGTTAAACCTAAGGAAACAAGGGGAAGAAGCACTTTCAACTGGTGTTGCTATGAAGGAACGCCACGAAGTAAAAAATAATCCAATTGCTCATAAAGAGTTCTTAAGATTAAATAAATTGCTTAAAGAAATCAGTAAAAATGATGCAATAAATGAAGCGGTAATTAATAGATATTGTTTAATATATGCTGAATGTCATGACTTCGAAGAAAAAAGAGAATCATTTTACAAGGACCTACAGGAGCTAACAAGTAATAAAGGTGAGCTTATTGACAGTGAGGAAATATCGCTGAGTACTTATTATAAAATGAAACATAATATGCAAACAACGATTATTAACCTAGATAAGCAAGTTCAATCTAAGCGAAAAATGCTTCTCGACATAGAAAAAGAAAACATCATGACAATAGCAGCAGCTTTGCGTTGTATACCTAAGAAAGTAGAAGATGAAAAAGATGATCCACTACTCATAGCGTTAAGGGGTGGGTAAAATTGCTGTATGAAAAGGCTGTAAAATACGCAGAAGATTGTATTAGCGGAAAAGAAATAACTACTTTTGAGGTTAAAAAGCAATGTCAATGGTTCTTAGATGATTTAGAAAAGCAAGGGCAGGAAGATTTTAAGTTCTACTTTGATTTTAAAGAGTTAGATATTATTGATAACCTACTTAAATTAATGAACTTTGCTACAGGTATTAATATTATTGGTATAACTTTATATGATGGTTTGGAAAATTTCCAAGCCTTTTTTCTTGCCAATGTATTCGGTTGGAGATTCAAAAGCAACAAGGAGAAATTTAGATATAGAGACATAACATTATTTATTCCAAGAAAAAATGCGAAAACGTTTATCTGTGCTGTTATCATTATTATTCTTATGTTAAAAGAAGATAACTATTCAGAATTCTATTCGATATGCGTTGACAGGGATTTGGCTGGCGAGCTAAAAAAAGCTATTTCACAAATCTTAGAATCTAGTCCACATATCGGTAGTAGATTTGTGGTTCCTAAAACACTTAGCGGTAGAGTTACTTGTACGTTAACAAAATGTACATACCAGCCAAGAACAGCACAAGCTAATTCAAATAACTCTATAAAGCCAAGTGCGTTTATTGCAGATGAGATAGGAGCATTTAAGGATAATAAAAACATTGCTGCTATGAAATCAGGTCAGTTAAATGTTAAAAATCCTTTAATGTTTAAGTTGACTACAGCTTACGCAGAAGATAAGTCGATTATGCTAGAAGAACTTGACTATCTTAAAAAAATATATAGAGAACTAGAATTTGATGATAGGCTTTTTGCACTTCTTTATTATTCAACAGAAGAACACCTGTGGGATGATACAGGTCTTTATATGGCCAATCCATTGCGAATCGAAGAAAATTATGATGAAATTCGTAGCAGTCGTAAAAATGCACTTGCAAAGCCGAGCGAAAGAGAAGAATACCTAACAAAACATATGAATCACTTCGTACCAAGTAACAGTGGTGAAGCGTTTATTGAGATAGAAAAACTTAGGAAATGCAAGGTATCTAGTTCTTTTGAATGGAAAGGAAAAGACGTTTATGTCGGATTAGATTTAGCAATGACAAATGATAACGTTTCTGTATCGATGATATGTTATGAGGATGGTACAATCCATGCAAAATCATGGGCATTTATCCCATCAGGTAGAAAAGAAGAAAAAAATAAACTTGAAAGAACAGACTATGACAGGTTTATAAGAGAAGGCGGTTGCTTTGAATGTGGTGATGAAACTGTAAGTTATGCTTATATCGAAAAATTCATAATAGAGCTAGAAGAAAAATACGGAGTTACAATATTACAAATTGGCTATGACAGATATAACTGTTTATCGACAGCAGGAAAGCTAGAAGAAGCAGGATACGAAACAGTAATGATAAAACAGCACTCAGATACATTACATAGTCCAACTAAGTTATTACATGAAAGTATACTAAATAAAGAATTTTCGTATGATGAAAATAGGCTTTACGAAGTAAATTTTCAGAATGCAAAGTGTACTTATGACACAAACATGAATCGTTATATAAACAAGAAAAAATCAAATGGGAAAGTTGATATGGTGGTATCAACTATTAATGCTATGTATCTACTAGAACAAGAAATATTAAATGGAAATAATGGATTTGTTGTACAAGTTATTTAGAAGGGGGTGAGAAATAGAAATGGGATTGATTAATAAGAATGCCGGTCAGCATGAAACACTAAGTATAGCGGAAACAGCAAATATCTTAAAAAGTAATATTGAGGAAAGAGCTGAATCGGAATCAACTGGTGTAACATTTAATACATTTTTAGAATCTTTATTAAAGATTGGAAGTATCTCAAAATCACAAGCTCTGAACATACCATCTTTACAAGCTAGTATAAATGTTATTGCAAATACGATTTCTAGCTTACCAATTAAGATGTATCAAGAAATAGATGGTGAAGTAAAAGAAATAACTGACGATCATAGATTAACGCTTCTTAATCATAGTACAGGAGATACATTGACAGCTACGCAATTTTGGAAAGCTATCTTAGAAGATTACTTCTTAGGTAAAGGTGGTTATGCTTATATTAATAAGCATGGTAATAAAGTTGAGAGCTTACACTATGTAGATGAGACTAATGTAAGTATCAGTATGAATACGGACCCAATATTTAAAGACTACAACATTCTGGTGAATGGCTATACATATGCACCATATAGATTTCTTAAATTTTTACGAAAGACAAAGGATGGATGTACTAGCAAGAGCATTATTAAAGAAAATTCTTTGATGTTGTCAGTAGCGTATTTTTCATTAAAGTACGAGAATAAACTTGTTGCTAAAGGTGGAAACAAGAGGGGGTTCTTAAAGTCAGAGAATAAATTAGAACAGCCCACAATCGATGAATTAAAAGCATCATGGGCTAAATTATATAGCAATGATGAATCTGAAAATGTTGTTGTATTAAATAAAGGATTAGACTTTAAAGAAGCTTCAAATTCATCAGTTGAAATGCAGTTAAATGAGCAAAAATTAACTAATTCATCAGAAATATCAATGCTGATTAATGTTCCGAATGCTATCATACGAGGAAATGCATCCGAGCAAGATAATAAAAACTTCATAAAACATTGTATTATTCCTATTCTAACTGACCTAGAAACAAGTTTAGACAGGGATTTTTTGTTGGAAAAAGAAAAGAAGAATACTTACTATGCATTTGATACTAAGGAACTATTAAGGGGAAGCCTTAAAGAGAGATACGAAGCATATGAAATAGCACTAAGGAATAACTTCTTACAACCTGACGAAGTAAGAAATTTAGAAGATTACGAGCCTTTTGGATTTAACTATATGAAATTAGGGTTGCAAGACGTTCTTTTTAATCCTAGAACGGGTGATATATTTACGCCGAATAGAGGGACAGTAGAAAATATAGAAGAAGAGTCACTGATGAAAGAGGGTGAAGAAGATGAAAATAGAAGTTAGAGCAGATGGCGCACATATTGAGGGATATGTTAATGTGACTGAAAAGAAGTCACGCCCAGTAATTACTCCAAGGGGTAAAGTAATTGAAGTAATTGAAGAAAGAGCATTTGAAAGAGCACTTGAAAGAGCTGGTAATATAACTGTAACAGTGGATCATGATAAGACCCATATATATGCCAGTACAGATGATGGGACTCTTGAATTGTACGAGGATTCAATTGGATTACATGCCGATGTACTTATTACAGATGAAAATCTTATCGAGCTTGCAAAGCAAGGTAAAATAAAAGGCTGGTCATTTGGAATGTACAACGTAAAAGACAAAATGGAAGAGCGAGCAGATGGTTTACAAATAAGGTGCGTAAAAGAGTTAGATTTAGATCATTTGACACTTGTTGTAAATAAGCAGCCTATTTATTCTGCAACGTCTGTTGAATTAAGAGCAGAGGAAAACGTTGATATCGAAGAAAGAGCTGTTGAGCAGAAAATAAAAGTCATGGTTGAAACACCACCAAAAGAGGAAAAGAAACAGTATGATAATTCAGATTACCACAATAGAATCCAAAAATTAAAGTCGGCTAAATAGTCGGCTTATTTTATTTAAGAAAGGAATAGAACGCATGAAAAACTTAAAAGCATTAGTAGAACAAAGAGCAGACTTACAAGAAGAATTAAATAAACTTGTTAGCACTGCAGATACCGAGGAAAGAGCAATGTCAGAGGAAGAAGCAAAGAAATTTGATGAAATTGAATCAAAAATCAATGCACTTGATGGAACAATTGATAGGGAGGAAAGGGCAAGAGCAATGGATATGAAGAGAATCGTTGAACAGCAGAAAATCGAAGTGGAAGAAAGAGCAGGTTCCGACATTGTAACTGCTTTTGTTCGCGGGCAAGAAGTAAGAGCTGGAGAAATGACAACTACTACTAATGGAAATATTATTCCTTCTGATTTTTCTACTGATATTATTAGAAAAGTAGAAGAATTAAGCGGAATTTATTCCGCAGTAGGAAAAGTGAATTCTACTGGAACATACAAGCAAATTGTAGAAAAGAATAAGATTACTGCAGGATGGACCAATGAATTAGCGGAAGTGACAGCTTCAAGTGCTGATTTTGATATTATTGAAATTGGTCACCACAAATTAGGTGCACTAGCTAAGTTATCATATGAAATTATTAATCAAGCAAATTTCCCAATTGCAAATGAAGTTATGCAGCAGATGGTTGATGCCTTTGTATTAAAAGCAGAAGAAGGGATTATCAAAGGAACCGGTGTAGGACAGCCTACAGGATTAATGAGTGGTGGTACTGCATTTAAATTAGCATCTGCGACAGCTATTACTGCAGACGAGGTCATTAAGATTTACCATGCATTAAAGGCTCCATATTTGCCGAATGCTGAATGGTTAGTAAGTAGAAATACGTTATGTGCAATCCGTTTATTAAAGGATGCAAACGGACAATATCTATTCCATGAAGCAGAGCTTACAAGCGGATATGTAGGCTACATCTTAGGAAAGCCAGTGTTATTAACAGAAGTTACAGAAGATTATCAGATCATGTTCGGTGATTTTAACAGAGCGTATAAAGCGAATGTAAATCCACAAATGACAATTCAAATACTTAATGAGGTTTATGCTTCACAGGGAGCAAAAGGAGTGCTTGGATTTATGTTCCTTGATGGAAAACCAGTAAATAATGAAGCATACGTTGTAGCGAAAGCAGTGTAGGTGGTGGCTTATGAAAATTAAAGCATTAGTGAGTTTTGCAGGTGCTTTAACTATGAGAATAGGTGATGTCTTGGAGTACGATAATAAGGTTGTACTCCAAGACCTTTTAAAAGCTGGTTTCATAGAAGAAGTAACCGAAACCGCACCGAAAGGTGGTAATAAAATTGAAGGTAAGCGAAGTTCAAGTAAGTAATATCGTAGATTATTTAAGGCTTGACGAAGAAGAATATACAGAGACAGAAATACAAGTGATTATTGATTCTGCTAAAGCTTATATTAGATCATATACCGGGTTAGATAATGAGAAGATAGATACACACGAGGATATTACTATCGCACTTTATGTATTATGCCAAGATATGCATGGAAATCGGTCAATGTACGTAGACAATGGCAGTGTAAATAAAAGCAATGTAAATAAGGTAGTTGAAACTATACTCGGGATGCATTGTACAAATTTATTGTAATTGTAGGTGATTATATGAATGTTAATCCTGGTGAATTAAATAAGCGTATCGAAATAAGAACTTTCAATAAAAAGACAGAGGAAAGTAACCTTGTAAGAAAGTGCTGGGCGAAAATCACAAACATTTCTGGAAAAGAAATTATAAGAAACAATATTGATATTGAAAACATAGAGACTAGATTCCTTGTAAGGCACTCTAAAACTCAAATTACAAAGGATATGGAAATACATTTTAGAGATATGATTTTTGATATTAAATACAGCAATGAATATGGGTATGGCAAGCAGTATGTAGAGATTTTAGCAACATTTAAAGATTGGAATACAAAATGAAAGCAGATTTGAATTGGAATAATTGTTTTTTCGAAATCTCTGATCTGATAGGGATGATACCAGACAGTATCGCTGATAACGAGGAAGAATCATTAGTAGAAATGGCAGTCGTAGTCAAAAATAACGTAGAAAATAGACTAGACCGCTCAAAGCTCGATGATACAGCAAAAAATTACGATGGTTCAAAACCATACAAGCATATGAAAGATGATGTCAAATACACCGTAAAACGTGATAAAAGCGGAGGTTTGTATGCAAAGATACAAGGCGGTAAGAATACAGGATATAAGTGGCGGTTTTTGAACGATGGTACTGTTAGAAATGGTAAGATTCATACACGTGCTACACACTTCATCGACCATGCTCTAAGTGATTCGAGCCATGATGTTGATAACATTATTAATCGAACCATTAACAAGTCTATCTAGGAGAGCGTATGGAAGAAAAATTAATAAATCTAATTAAAAGTACATTAAGTATTAAGTGCGATAGTGTCTTTGATAAATTACCAGTACCATGCGCTCTCGTAGATATTTTTACCATATCGCCTGGGCTTAATGGTAATGGTTCAAGCGTAATTGATGAATCAAAGGTACAAGTTGATTTATATTACAAGGCGAAGAATCCATTTGATGAAGCAGCTAAAAAATTATATCAAGCACTTAAGTATGAAAAATATTACTCGCTGCCATACATGGAGAAATATTTTGATAAAGAAGCAAATTTATATAGAGCTACTTTCAGTTTTTATATAATAGAAAGTGAGGAATAAAGAATGAAAAAAGTTAATTTGCAGTTCTTTGCAGGAACACCAAGTAAAAGGGCATACAGGATAAATATTAAAAAACCAGTATACTCCGTATTAACTTCTGATGATAGTACTGCTTCTGTATATGGAGAAGTTAAAAGCCTCGGTGAGGCTATGGAAATACAGATAACCCCAACATTGGCAACAGGCACATTGTACGGTGATGGTGCAAAGGTTGATGATAGTGCTAAAATAACCGGAATTGATATGCAATTTGGTTCCACTAAAATACCAATTGAACACAGAGCGGAAATGCTTGGTAATACATATGTAGATGGTATTTTAGTAGAAAATAAGGGTGATCAATCGAAGTATATTGCATTTGGATATGAAGTTGAACAGACAAATGGAAAAAGGGAATGTGTTTGGTTGTTAAAAGGAAAGGCACAGCCTATTTCAAGTACGTCACAGCAATCAGAAAGCAATATCAATTACTCTACAGACAGTATTAAAATTTCTTTTATACCTCGTACGTTTGATGGAGCTATCCGTGCATTCGGTGATACTGCAAACGAAGCATTTACAGATGAAAAAGCCGATGCTTTTTTAAGTGATGTACCTAATACATTTGCAGGTGAATAGGAGGAAAACGGATGAAAAAAACATACGCAGTAAAACCGAAAACAGAAATACAGTTGCAGTTTGAGGACGGGAAAAACTTAAATATAACATTCGATGCAGCAGCAGTTTATCATTTGATTAATGACTTTGAAGATGGATTAAATGAATCTCTTAATACAAACTATACAGAGCTATGTGCAAGAATTATATACGCAGGAAGTGTTGAGCATGAACAAGAAATGAGTATTGAGAAAGCTCGAATGATCGTATCTAACCTAGACATTGAAACTCTAACAGATTTAATAAATGACTTTACAGATAGTTTAGGGAAAGAGAAGAAAGCCGAAATCGTTGAATATCAAAAAAAAAGTATGACGGAGTTTGTGAACAAGAAATTGTTGTAGACTTCGACATGCTTTTTTATTTTTATTGTATTAAATTGAGGCGTTCGTCAAATGAATTTTGGCATGCGCCTCTATATCAAATATACACTTTAATAGATATTTACAATGACGAAAAGCAAATGGAAGCTGCAATTTATAGTGATTATGAATATAAGTCTAAGTATTTTAGCACTAATGGCTCTGGTGATAATCAAGAAATTACAAGCATGAAAGAGATAACGGGGTGGGTTTAGTTGAGTGAAAATTACAAAAAGGTGATAACATTACAATTCGACTACTCACAAATGTCGAATAGTGTTACAGACATAGATCGAAAGATGAAGCTCTTAGATAGTGAGTTTAAATTATCACAAGAGCAAATGAAATCATATGCAGACGAAACAACAAAAGCTGAATTAGAAGTACAGAGATTAAGCGAAAAAATCGCTTTACAGACACAAAAAGTTAATTTAAATAAAACAGCTCTTGATAATGTAGGAAAAAGTAATGAATTAACAGAAAAGCAGTTAGATAGTGTTCGTAAAAAGTATATAGATAGCGAAAAGTCGCTTTCTGTAATGAATAATGCACTTGAAGAAGCAAAAAAGAAATTAGAAAACTCTACAAAAAGTACAAAAGATTATTCTGATAAATTAAGTTCACTTGATAGTAATATGAAATTGATTGATAGTGAGCTAAGGTTAAATGTTGAAAGACTAAAAGATAGTGATGATGAGAACAAGAGACTTACTACGACTATCGATGCGTTAACTAAAAAGATAGAGATACAAGCTCAAAAACTCGATATAACTAAGATTGCATATGACAAAGCTAATAATAGTGGTAATGCTACAGAAAGTCAGCTGAATGGTTTGAAGCAACAATACATTGAAAATGAAGTACAGCTAATAAAGATGAATAATGCATTATCAGAAGCAAAAGGCAAGTTAGATGATATAAAAAGTCCTGCTGATAACGTAGAAAAATCATTTAAGAAAAACAGTAATAGTGCAGCGGATATGGCTGGAAAACTGTATATTCTAAATGAAGCTTTAAAACGTGCTAAGGAAGCATTAACTTCGTATGTCGATTTTGATGTTTCCATGTCCAAGGTAAAAACTATAGCTGATACAACAGTAGTATCGTTTGACAATTTAAAACAGGGTGTATATGAAATTGCCAAACAAACTGGACAAAGTGCAGTTAGTATTGCAGAAGCGTTAAATCAATGTATTTCTTCAAATGTTGAGACTGCAGATTCTCTTAATGTAACGCTTGCTGCTGCTAAGTTAGCAAAAGCTGGTTTTACTGATACAGCGACATCCGTTGATGTGTTAACGACAATTATGAATTCCTATGGAATATCTGCAAAATATGTTACGTTGATATCAGACAAGCTTATTGAAACACAGGATAAAGGTAAAACAACAGTTGGTGAGTTAGGTGCTAGTTTCGGAAAAGTCGCAGGATTAGCGCAACAAGCTGGAATTTCTTTGGATGAAGTGCTGGCTGCGGTTTCGACTCTAACATTAACAAATGGAAGTGCAAGTGAATCACTAACTTCATTAAAGGCTGCTATAAGCAATATAATAAAACCAACTGCAGAAGCTAGAGAAATCGCCGACAAGCTACATATTCAATTTAACGCTACAACGTTATCTAGTAAGGGATTAGCTGAATTTTTAGAAATGGTTAATCAAAAATGTAGAGGTAACACAGAAACAATGGCTAAGCTGTTTGGTTCCACAGAAGCATTAAATGCAATGCTTTTGCTTACAGGAAGTGGAGCTGAAAGCTTTTCTACAAACTTACAAAGTATAAGTGATTCTGGTGGAAAAACAGAAGAAAATCTTAAAAACTTAAATAGTACTGGTGATAGATTTAAAAAATCAATAGAAAATATGAAAACTAAATTGGTTGAACTAGGCGATACACTAAGCCCTGTATTAGAAGTATTAAGTGCAGTATTTACTGTTTTGTCTAATATACCAGCACCAATATATGCGATAATTGCAGTTATATCTATTATGCTAATAGTTATGAAAAATTGGGCTACCATAACCACTACTCTTACATTAATACAGACGGGTTTTAAGTTTGCTATAGGTGGTATAGCAACTATGCTTGGTATAAAAACAGCAGCGCAAACTGCATCTACTGCAGCAGATTTAGCAGCAACAGGAGCCAATGCAGCATTGGCAGGAGCCACAAGTGCAGCTGCTGGGGCTAATGCAACTTTAGCAGGAGCATCTACTGCAGCAGCAGGTGCTAATACAGCATTGGCAGGAGCTACAACAGCAGCAGCTGGAGCAAGTGCTGCATTAGGAGCAAGTGGTGCAATTGCTACATCTGGTTTAGCACCATTATTAATATTAATTCTTGCAATTGTAGTTGCAATAGGGATATTAAAAGGGGTTATGAAGTCTGTTTCAAGTATATTTAATGAAACAAAGACATCAGCAACTGAATTAATGAATACATCAAAAGAGGTTGGAACATCATTGCAAGGTGCATCTCAAAAGAGTGGATTGCTAAAGAACAATGCATCTGGTACAAGGTATTATAGCGGAGGTAGAACTGTTGTTGGAGAAGAAGGTCCAGAGATTATTGATCCACCTGTAGGAAGCCGAATTTACAATGCAAGAGAAAGTCAATCTATAATGTCAGGAGATAATTACAACGTGTATGTAAATGTAAGAGCTAACGAAATACAAGAAGTACAGGACTTTATAAATATAATTAGAGGTCAGCGTATGGCTGCAAGGAGGTTATAATGGCTACTCAATCACTACGATGTTCGGTAGATACATATATTAGTATTGGTGACAATTCAAATCATTCAACAGCTACAAAGCTAAAGACAGATAACTGGCCAGCCGACCAGAAGAATCCTACTAGATATGCTACTGTTCTGCAGTTTGAGATTCCTAATATTTTACGTTTTAAGAAAATTAATAGTGTGAAACTAAGTGTTACTATAAAAACCGATGTTGGGTCTGGTTTTGGTGCTGTGTATTACCGTGCATATACTGCAAGTGCAAGTATCGCAGATTTAAGTTATACAAACTATGCAAACCGTGGAAGTGTAAGTTCTCCGATTTTAGATATACAGACAGTTAGTTTAAATCCAGGTACAAGCTATACAAAAGAACGAGACATTACAGAAATATTTACGAATAACGTTGTAAATAACCTATTTTCCGTGATGGTGAATGTTCCAAATCCTAATATAGATGATTTATACATCTTATCAAATGAAAACAGTAGCAATTATCCAATATTAACAATTGATTATGAGGATGTTCTACCGGTACCACCTACTCTTTTATATCCAGTCGATGTATATGTAGATTCTGACAGAGAGTTAACATTCCGCTGGACATTTAACACTATGAGCCAGTCAAAGCAAAAAGGTTATCTACTTCAATGGAAAAGATCGGATGATAGTAACTGGTATATATTAAGCAGTGAAACAACTGAAAGATCAACATATACTGCACCTGCTAATACATTCACTACAGGACAAATCGAATGGAAATTACGAACAATTGATGAAATAGACCAAGTAAGCGATTTTTCTTCATCTCTATTTGTTGTCAAAGGAAAGCCAAGTCTGCCGGTTATAACTTCTATAAAAAATGATACTTTAACAGTTATTGAATGGACCGCTTCGGATCAAGTTGGATATGAAGCTGAGATTAAAAAAGATGGGGAAGTCATATATAAATCTGATAAATCTACAAAGGAAACAATATTAAAACCTAATTTATTTTTACCAGATGGCAATTATGAATTACGACTAAGAACCATCAATAGTTATGGCCTTTGGAGTAACTTTGCTAGCCGAATATTTACGATTAGTACTGCCAAACCAAACAAGCCAAGTGTTTCGGTTTCTATAAATGGGGACATTGCTTATATTTCGGCTGAATTTAACACAGATGTAGCTTACTTATACCGAATGGATACAGAAGAAATTATTCTGATTGCAAAGCTAACAGATAAAAAGTATGTCGACACTGCAATTAGATGTAATATGCATAGTAAATATTTTGTGAGAGCATACAACGTTGGATTTACTGATTCAATCCAAGTAGTAGCATTAGCAACAACTAATGGATTTATCGTAAGTGACTCTAAAGATATTATAAGAATAGACTTATCGGAAGAAAGGTATATTCCGTTTGCGGAAGAACTTTCTAAGGAATTTGACTTAGTAGAGTACTCTGGCCGTAAGGATCCTGTTGTAGAAGATGGCGAACACGAGAGACAAGTTATTACTCGCAATGCATTTATTAATGAAGAACAATATGCAAAGTTGCGTAAGATGTTTAATACATCAACAATAGTTCTTTACCGTGATAATAGAGGTATTAAGCTATGGTGTAAAATAACGAGACTAAGTCGCAAGAATGCTATGCTTGATATGGGTTACAACATAGATATTTCCTTTACAAAAGTGTTTTACAAAGAAGGGATTGAGGTAAATGAATAGCCTTGCGACCGATAAGTATTCGCGTGAAGAAGTTAAAAGTATGCTACTTGGTAATCGTAAGATTAGTTTTAAATATGAGTTGATAGATAAGAATAATAACTACCTTGGGTTAGTATCTGCCCAAGGTAGTATTTCTTATGATACACGAATGAGTATCATGCGTACTGGAACATTTACAATTAATGAAATTACGGATATCAACTCTATTGATGAGAGACTAAAAATTCATATGAGTTTGCATGATGTAGAGGAAGTAATAACATTCCCTCTTGGCGTACTTCTCATTAGTTCGCCAGCTCGAACTCATAATGGTAGGTCAATAAGCAAAAGGTGTGAGCTGTATGATCAGTCTGTAATATTACAGGAAGATAAGTTCGATGTAAGGCATTGTGTAAAAGCGGGCAATATTTACACTGGTGCGGTTGAGAATATTCTATCTTCCGCAGGAATCATCAGCTATGATATTACTCCATCAGATAAAATCCTTATGGCAGACATAGAGTTCGAGATTGGAACCAGTAAGCTTGATGCAATCAATAGCTTATTAAGTAGCATTAATTATAGTAAATTGCATTTTAATGAAATTGGTATCGCTGTAGCTATTCCATACAAATTACCAGTATTACGAGATATTGAAGATACTTATGAAACTGATAGCCAAAGCATAATCAAGACGGGTGTTGAGCAAGGACTAGATGTGTTTAATGTACCGAATAAAATTGTTAGATATCTTGAAAATCCTGATAGAGGGATGCTGATAAGCAGTTATGAGAATAATGATCCTACGAATATATTAAGCATACAAAATAGAGGAAGAAAGATTGTAGATATTGCAAGTGTATCTGATATAGCTGACCAAGCTTCACTCGATGCGTTGGTCTATAAGCTGGCATCCAATTCGGTAGCCTATGAAACTCTAAGGTTTAAGACTGGATTAATGCCACACCATGGACATGAGGCCTGTCTACAAGTAAAAAATAAAGATGTAAACGTGCAAGCGAAGTATATCGAAGAAGCATGGAGTATGGACTTAAGGCCAGGCGGTGACATGATACATTATTGTAAAAAGGTGGTGCCAATCTAGTGAGTAGTATGTATGAAACAGCAAATGATTCTATTTTAGATGATGAGCTGATAAAAGAAAATGAAAAAGAGAAAGAACGTTGTTTCCGACTAGCTACGGTTACTTCACTTTTCGAAGATGGATATTACAAGATAACTTTTTACGGAGAGAGTAATGAAAGCGAGAAAAAGTATAAAAGGCTTGAGATGTCAAATCCATCTTTGAATGACACTGTTCTGCTTGCACATATCAATGATAATTATATAATCCTAGATAAAATTTCGGGTACGGTACCGATTGCAGGAGACGGATATTTGAGCCAGACTCAAGCGAATGAACTATTTGCATCTAAACAACATACTCACTCGGATTATGCTCATATTAAACACATCCATTCTTCGCTAAAACCGTCTTCAGAATCAAACCGAATCCTATATTTAGATAATGGAGCACTAAGACCCAGCTCATCAGGAATATTTAATCTCGGTACTCCTAACTACACGTTTGGTGATGTATATTCGGGTGATGTATATGCTAATAGTTACCATCTTTGCTATGATAAAATCTATTTTGCAGGTGGAGAAAATTCATATTATGTCAAAATGTTTGGTAGTAATATTTTTGGGCCTTCTGGAGACGGTAGTATGAATTTAGGCAGTACAAACCGTAAATGGAACACATTATATGCTTTTAACTCTACAATATCTACCAGTGACAAAAAGGAAAAACACGACATAGAGAACTTAGATAATCGGTATATAAAATTATTATCACTCCTTAAACCAAAGCGTTATAAGTTTAATAAAGGAGAGAGTGACCGATATCACACTGGATTAATAGCACAAGATGTAGAACGAGCACTAAAAAAGTGTGGAATTTCATCGCAAGAATTTGCTTGCTTTATAAAGTATAAACATGATAACGGATATGGTTACGGATTACGGTACGAGGAACTTATATCGATTCTAATCGAAGATAGAAACCGTAATGTTAAAACCATCGATAAGCTTGTTAAAAGAGATAAAAGTAATAGAAAGTTAATATCTGACATGCAAAAGACTATAGATGAATTTGCATTAAGACTTGAAGAATTCGAAAGGAGGGTATCAGGTGCAGAAACCCTATAACATAGAACTAAGTACCGAACGTAATCAACCAGTTGATACTAATATAAAATTATGCCAAGGTGATAATAATATCACTTTTAATATTAATATTAGCGATTTTGATTTAACAGGTAATACAGTAAAAATCGTATTCACGCAAGCAAGTGGATTAAGTGTAGAGAATAGAGCGATAGTTAATAGCGATAAAAAATCATGCACATACAATATTGTTGGTAACGAACTTCAATCACCAGGTAAGGTAATTGCGGACCTGAAAATATATGATTCTAATAACAAGCGTTTATCCTCTGCTTGTTTTATTTTTTATGTAGATATAGATTCATTAAATGATAACTCATTCCCTCCAAGTAGCTATTCTGGAAGCTTAGAAAGTGCATTAGAAGAATGTCGAGATGCCACACAGGAAGCACTTGAAGCAGTACAGAAGGTTGTTAATATTGCAAACAACCTAGCAACAACAGAAGAAGGATTCGCATTAGATGCACGACAAGGTAAGGTTTTGAACGATAAGATTACCACGTTAAATGAATCTTTAGTTACCAAAAATATCACAATAACTGCTACAAACAACTTTACGCATGCCGGACTGTGTATTAAGAAATTAGGTAGATGTGTGTATTATTATGTAATAACTGTAGGTAATACAGTACCTATCGAAACACTAGTTACGGTTGGTACATTTGATACTGCTCATGCTCCTATATCTTTTGCATCGAGCTTGGGCGCAAAAGATAGTACAAGTCAATTAATACATGTGTTAGCATATTCAGACGGAACTATTAAAATAGGTAATTATTCAGGAGCTTCTTTAGTGGCTGGATCAACTATTTTTGGTACTCTCATATGGGATACTAATTAAATCATTATTTAACGAACTAATTCCCTCGGTTAAAAGTACAAACTTGGTCATATATGATTATACTTGACGATTTTATACTAAAATGTACCATTAGTGATTGATTTATTTACCAAATGAGTTATAATGTTTACATTACATACTTGGTAATACTCAGTAATACCTAGTAATACTTAGGCATACTTAGTAATACAAGTGCATACCAAAGTATACCTATGTTTTTATTATGGGTAATATAACTTGTGGTGTAAATATGTACATTTTAAACATCGTTTAACTATTGAGGGGGAGGATAAGTATGAATGATGTATTTAAATTAGCAGAAGCATTTCTCAGCATAGAATCAATGACAGCGAAAAAATTACAAAAGCTATGTTATTACGCAAAAGCATGGTATTTGGCATTATATGATGAGGATTTAATTCGAGAAGATTTTGAAGCATGGGTTCATGGCCCTGTATGTCCAAAATTATATAGTAAGTATAGAGGATATGGCTATAATATGATACCCAAGATATCAGTAGCTAATAATATACCGGAAGAGTTTTTAAACTTTGCAAATAAAGTATTTTATACGTATGGTGATTTAGATGGTGATGAATTAGAAGAACTTACTCATAGTGAGGATCCATGGATTAATGCAAGAGAAGGCTTAAGACCGTGGGAAGGTGGAAATGAAATCATATCGAAAGAAGATATGAAATCATATTATAGACAAATGGCAGATGAATAATGAAATTAGGCAATTCTAAGCAAAAGCCACTTGAAAATAAATCACTACCTGCTGAAAAAGAAAAATTCAAAACCATTAAAGAAAAAAATAGAAGTACGCATATTATGTTTTCATTTGAATCTATTGATTTATCTCATGAATATTTTAATTTGGATGGAACGTGTATAAATTGGACTCTAACAATGATGGAATCACTCAGAGATATTTCAAATAAAGATAGAAATGAAATAGTATCAAGAAGCGTTGGGAAAATTAGATTTCATAATCACGAAAGTAACAAAGCACAATTCAAACCTCCATATAACTTGGATGATAGCGAGTTTTATCAAATAAGGTTTGGCAAAAGCAAAGGTGGAATACATGGAGTTTTAGTTGAAAATATTTTTTATGTTATTTGGTTAGACCCACAGCACAACATGTATCCTATTGATAAATATGGAGGTCTAAAGAAAATTATACCACCTTCTACATGCTGTAAAGATCGTGATTCAGAACTAATATATTTAAAAGATGAAGTTAATAAATTGATACAGGAAAATGAAGTGTATCAAGAACTTATTGATGAAATTGCAGCAACTAAAAATAATTAAAGAAGCATCCTTCGGGGTGCTTTTCTTTTGGTGTTATTTAAAGAAGGGAGAAAAAATGGAACAAATTAAACTAAAAGACGGTACCTTAGTTGAGATTATAGGTGCAACAAGTAACTCATTATCCTTTGACACAACAGAACAAAGTCCCGAAGAAATCATTGCAAAACTTACAGAAAAGAATCTTGAAAGATTCGAGATAATTAATGAAGCAGAAGAATCTTTGCATGTGTACAAGGATAAGAAGATAAATTTTCCGTATGATGTTTATGAAAAATCATTAACGGTTAATTTAGTAGATGTCAATGTACTGGAAAAGCAGGTGAAAGCTCAACAAGCTGAGATAGATCTTCTCAAGCAATGCACGAAAGAACTTTCTCAAATAGTTTTTGCTTAGAAAGGAGGATATTATGGCGTTAGCGACTTTATGGGCTAATGATGTTATCAATGGACAAGAATTATATTCCGATGTACCTAATGGACTTAAAGAAAAGGTAAAAGAGATATTAAAAGAAAAAGGTTGCAATGATTTAGTAATTTAACAATATTAGTAGTATACATATGGGCGCTTAATGCGCTCTTTTTGTATGCGGAAAGGACTTTATGAATGAAGCTTTAATAGTAGCGTTACTTTCATTGGTTGGTACTGCTTTTGGAAGTGTTGCAGGTATTATGACGGCAAACAAGCTGACGAATTACAGAATAGAGCAACTAGAAAAGAAAGTTGAGAAACATAACAATGTCGTTGAGAGGGTTTTTAGATTAGAGGAGAAGGATGCTGTACATGATGAACAATTAAAGGTGGTAAACCACCGGATAGCAGATTTAGAGAAGGTGAGCTAATGAAGAAAAAAGCGAAGTATTCAAAATTTATTGTATTTATAGTTATTGTTCTAAATGCGGTATTTGCATATATGACACTTAATGTTTTTGCATCAACAGGAAGTGAGCCAACAATGCTAATAACTGCATGGTTTGCGTTTACAACCGGTGAGCTTTGGATGCTTGCTGGTATCAAAAAGTCAAAATCAAAAACGGAGGAAAAGGATAATGAAATTTGAAGTATTTTTAATGTTGTTACTCGTGGTATCCGTGTTAACCAGTCTTTTCGTGGAAGGAATTAAGAAACTTTTAGATGAAAGAGGAAAGACGTACTATTCCAACATGCTAGCCGGAATTACATCAATAGTGTTATCGGTATTCGTTGGTTTTGCTTATGTCATTTTGGTTCAAGTAGCTCTCAACATTCAGATGGCGGTATACTTAATCGCGCTGATTTTATTGAGTTGGTTATGCAGCATGGTGGGATATGACAAGGTATTACAGGCAATAACACAAATTAGGGGAGGCGAAAAAATTGAGTAATTACAAGAAGTTAATGACGGATCAGCAGCTAAAGGAAAAAGTCCTAGATATTGCTACCAATTTTAAGACATGCTACCTTTATGGTGGTACTGGACAATTAGTAACTAATGCGATTATCGACCAAAAGGCTAAACAACTTCCTACGTGGTACACGACAGCACGCATTGCAACGCTTAAAAAGTTAGTAGGCAAGGGTTATTATGGATTCGATTGTGTGAACCTAATTAAAGCCATTCTATGGGGTTGGGAAGATGGAGAGATGGGTAAGTATGCATCTAATACGGTACCAGATACCAATGCGAACGGATTTATTAATTTGTGTGAAGATATCAGCACCGACATGAGCAATATCAAGCCAATGGAGCTAATTTGGTTTTCTGGCCATGTAGGTTTGTATCTTGGCAATGGTAAGTGTATTGAGTGCGCTCCTAGCCTGAATAAAGTCGCTATCACTAACATGTCTTATCAAAGAAAATGGAGCAAGCATGGCAAACTTCCTTGGATTACATACACAGAAGAGAAGAAAAGACAATTAAAGTTAACTTCTCCGTATATGCGTGGTGATGATGTAAAGGAGTTGCAAGCACTCATTGACGTTACTACGGATGGGGTTTATGGACCTGCAACGGATAAAAAAGTGCAAGAGATATTAGGTTTGCTCGGACGATAAAAAATAGCCCCTCGGTTATGCTGAGGGGCCTTATTTCATTTGAACAAGTTTTTTAATATAGAAGATAGACTAACACTTGTTTTATTATAAACTTTATTATATGCAGCTTTCTTTGGGTTCCTCAACCATCCCATACCTTTCTTACCGTATCCAGGTATAAGAGCTTTCTTTATCTTTCGCTTTGCTTTTCCAGTTGTACGTGCTCTAAAACTCTTTTTATAACTAGGTTTTCTAACTCCAAATTTCATTTGACAGCAACCTCCGAATTTATATGTATTACACTAAATTTAATAATACAAAATATATAATTGCAAAAATAACAAATACACAGATTGTAATAACAGTATTTAACTTATCATTAAATTTCTCAGATTCTGTACGTCCATAAATCTCATCTTTATGTTTCCCACTAACAACAATCAATCCTTTTTTATCAGTACTAGCTTCATGTGTAATAGCAAACAAATCATATAGGATAGCAACACCTACAAGCAATGTTAAAACAATCTTTACACCTACTGATTTAATAGCCAATGAGTAACCAAATTTTTTAGCAATAGGTGAGATAATAAAATTAAAGAATACGGAGCTACCAAATAGCAAGTATACTATCCCTTGTATCCATTTTCCTACATAAAATTTATGAGCTCCAAAATATCCAAAGAAAAAGCATAAAAGAAATGACATTGTGCTATTACGATTACTTATATCTTCTTGTTGTAAATTCAAAATACCCCCTCCTATTTTGCATAAACCATAATATAGTATTATATTACCATTATAGAAATTATAAGGCAATACAAAAAGTGCCTGGTTTCCCAAGCACTACTTGTTAGCAACTCAATGATTGGTGGACAATGTCCACTTTTTGTCCACAATGATAAAATGGTTTAATATTTCTATAAATAACAATAAGTTGTAATACATGCTTATTATACTTGATTCTAAGCTATTGATAACTACGCAAAAAGCTTATAAGTTATTGCAAGTTCAATTAAGTGCTACATTTATATGTCCATGCGGAAGTGGTAAAAAGTATAAATTCTGTTGTGGTAAATAAAGAAAATGCTGTATTTACAGGTAGTAAGTTGATTGCTTGCTGCCTGTTTTTTTTATTTTGTCCACCATGAGAAGAATGGGAGGGATTATTAATAAAATTTTGATAGCTAATAGTACATCGATAGCTGATATTGATAATTGGTAAAATATGTAGTATGCTCTTTGAAAAGAGTATATATATTTGATAAAGCCAAAAGGGGTGTTTACTATGTTTGAATTTTTCAAAAAAATCTGGCAAAACAGAGTTAGTAAAGTAATACTATTAGCCTTGAGTAGCATTATTTTAGTTATCTTCCTAAGTACTGTAAGCGGATTGCGAATATCTCCTTTGACCCAATATATTTTTATATTGCTGTGGTGGCAAAGTCTATTTTATGTTAAAAATATACAAATAGCAGCGTTTGATTTGGAGTGTGTATGGACCTCTACGGTAAAAGTTAAGTGAAATTATAGATGCTTAGAATAAAAAATAGCCCCTCATTGATATGATCCTCCATAAGTTGACATGGTAAATAACCAAAATCTACTTATGGAGG
>NZ_DAMADT010000050.1:0-17985 GCF_031997925.1 Lachnoclostridium sp.
GGTGTGAGAGGTCGGAAATTTCTCAGTTAGGGAAATTTCCTCCTACTCGATTTATCTAAGGGTAAATTTATTTTGCGGGTTTGTCAAAACGAATGTATTCGTACTTAAGATAGAGTCATTAGGAATCTAAGTTTGTTCTAATTTATGACTTAAATTTATAGTCTTGCGTATCCATTAAGTCCTTATAAGTTATGTTTGAAATGTAGTGATTGGTTGAAATTAAGAATAAAGAAATTATAGAAAGAAAGGTGTGTAGAGATATGAAAAGTGATGCAGTAACCAAAGGGATGCAACAGGCACCTCATCGATCTTTATTTAATGCGTTGGGATTAACCAAGGAAGAACTAGAAAAACCACTTATTGGTATTGTAAGTTCTTATAATGAAATTGTACCAGGACATATGAATTTGGATAAGATAGTAGAAGCAGTGAAATTAGGAGTTGCGATGGCAGGAGGAACACCAATCGTATTTCCAGCGATTGCAGTATGTGATGGCATTGCGATGGGACATATCGGTATGAAGTATTCCCTAGTAACAAGGGATTTGATTGCCGATTCTACAGAGGCAATGGCAATGGCACATAGTTTTGATGCTTTAGTCATGGTTCCAAACTGTGATAAGAATGTTCCTGGTTTACTTATGGCAGCGGCAAGAGTAAATATTCCTACCATATTTGTAAGTGGTGGACCAATGCTTGCAGGCCGCGTCTATGGAGAGAAGAGAAGTCTTAGCAGTATGTTTGAGGCAGTTGGTGCTCATGCAGCTGGAAAGATGACATATGAGGAAGTATCAGAATTTGAAAATAAAGTTTGTCCAACCTGTGGATCTTGCTCTGGAATGTATACAGCAAATAGTATGAACTGTTTAACCGAAGGCTTAGGAATGGGATTGAAAGGAAATGGTACAATTCCTGCAGTATACTCTGAGCGTATTCGACTTGCAAAGCATGCCGGTATGAAGATTATGGAGCTTTTTGAAAAAAATATTCGTCCGAGAGATATCATGTCCGAGAAGGCGTTCCTTAATGCGCTGGCAATCGATATGGCACTTGGTTGTTCTACAAACAGTATGTTACACCTACCAGCAATTGCTCATGAGGCAGGAGTTGATTTAAATGTAGATATCGCAAATGAGATCAGTGCAAAGACCCCAAATTTATGTCACCTTGCTCCGGCTGGTCACACTTACATGGAAGATTTGAATGAAGCCGGCGGTGTCTATGCAGTTATGAATGAGCTTGATAAGAAGGGCTTATTGTATACTGATTTAATTACTTGTACCGGTAAGACCATTAAGGAGAATATCGAAGGCTGTGTAAATAAAGACCCTGATACAATTCGTCCAATTGAAAATCCATATAGTCAAACTGGTGGGATAGCAGTGTTAAAGGGTAATCTGGCACCAGATTCCGGTGTAGTAAAACGCTCTGCTGTAGCACCTGAGATGATGGTGCATGAAGGTCCTGCAAGAGTATTCGATTGTGAAGAGGATGCAATCGATGCAATTAAGGGTGGAAAAATTGTTGCGGGGGATGTCGTTATCATTCGATATGAAGGACCAAAAGGTGGACCTGGTATGAGAGAAATGCTAAACCCTACCTCTGCTATTGCAGGTATGGGACTTGGTGCTTCTGTCGCATTAATTACAGATGGTCGTTTCTCAGGTGCATCCAGAGGTGCATCGATAGGTCATGTATCACCGGAAGCAGCGGTTGGTGGTAATATTGCTCTCATTGAGGAAGGAGATATTATCAAAATTGATATACCGAATAATTCTCTAAACTTCGTAGTATCAGACGAGGAGCTAGAACGAAGAAGAGCCAATTGGAGTCCAAGAGAGCCAAAGGTTACGACTGGATACCTTGCACGTTATACTGCTATGGTTACCTCAGGAAATCGTGGCGCAATTTTAGAAGTTCCACGTGTTAAGTAAGATAAGAGTAGAGATGAAATTTACTAATAGGAGTGTTTGTGACCGTATTTTGTGAAAGAACGCGAAAGTATCGTTCTTCGCTGACTGTTTAAAGAATTGAAAAAAATGATACTATAGAAAGAGGTGCAGTATGTTATTAACCGGTTCTCAAATATTAATCGAGTGCTTGAAAGAACAAGGCGTTGACACCATATTTGGATATCCAGGTGGTCAGGTACTTAACATTTATGATGAGCTTTATCGTCATCAGGACGAGATAAGACATATTTTAACTTCCCATGAACAGGGGGCTTCCCATGCTGCGGATGGCTATGCACGAGCAACCGGAAAAGTCGGTGTATGTCTTGCAACGTCAGGTCCGGGCGCAACGAATTTAGTAACCGGTATCGCAACCGCTTATATGGATTCCGTTCCTATGGTTGCAATTACAGGTAACGTTCCTGTACCTCTTCTTGGTAAAGACAGCTTTCAAGAGGTTGATATTGCGGGAATCACGATGCCAATTACCAAACATAATTTTATTATAAAAGATATAACCAAACTTGCTGATACGATACGTCGTGCATTTAAGATAGCAAAGAGTGGAAGACCAGGTCCTGTTTTAATTGATATTACAAAGGATGTTACAGCAGCAAAATATGAATATACAAAAGCTGAACCAGAAGAGATCACCTATGATGAATACCTAAAAGTAACAAGCAAAGATATGGAGGAGACTTTAAACTTACTTCGTGGCTGTAAGAAACCTATGGTATTCGTAGGAGGCGGTGCTATCATATCAGGATGAGAAAAAGAGTTGATGGAATTTGTAGAGCTCTTAGATTGTCCAGTTACTGATTCTTTGATGGGAAAAGGTGCTTTTCCAGGGAATCATAAAAGGTATACTGGTATGCTTGGAATGCATGGTACAAAAACTTCGAATTTTAGTGTTACGGAATGTGATTTATTTATAGCAATCGGAACGCGTTTTAGTGACCGAGTAACTGGAAATGCTACAAGGTTTGCACAAAATGCGAAGAAGATACATATTGATATCGATCCGGTTGAGATTAATAAGAATGTTTTCATTGACAAACGGTTGATTGGAGATGTAAAAGCAGTTCTTCGTTTACTTAATGAGAAGTTAGAACAACAATCACATGAAGAATGGATGAGAAAAGTGGAAGAAAGTAAGAAAAAACATCCATTAAGTTATCAGGATAATGTATTAACAGGTCCTTATATCTTAGAAAAAATTGATGAACTTGCAGGTGAGAGTGCGATTATTACAACTGAGGTCGGACAGCATCAGATGTGGGCTGCACAGTACATCCAATATAGAAAACCTAGAACATTTATTACCTCGGGTGGATTAGGAACAATGGGGTACGGCTTAGGGGCAAGTCTTGGAGCAAAAGTCGGAATGCCTGATAAGACAGTAATTAATATTGCTGGAGATGGTTGTTTCCGTATGAATATGAACGAGATTGCAACTGCGACAAGATACAATATTCCAATTATACAGATAGTATTTAATAATCACGTTCTTGGAATGGTTCGTCAGTGGCAGACACTCTTCTATGGAAGACGCTATTCTCAAACGATTCTGAATGATAAAGTAGATTTTGTAAAGTTAGCAGAAGCTATGGGGGCAAAGGCTTTCCGAATTACTAAAAAAGAAGAAGTGGAATCTGTATTAAAAGAAGCACTTTCTTTAAACGAACCAGTCGTAATAGACTGTATCATTGATAATGATGATAAAGTATGGCCTATGGTTGCACCTGGTGCTGCCATTGAGGAATGTTTCAATGAAGATGATCTTGACAAAAGGAATTAGAATGAAAGGAATTAATCCAAGATACATTAAAAAGCATATGAATAAGCTTTCCGCAAATATAAAAAGGTATCATTAGTAAAATAATATATGAATAAAATTACATCCCGCATTGCTGAGGAAAATCTGCAATGCGGGTTTTTAATTGCAAAAATATTCAATTGGGTTAGAATATTTCTGAGATAAATAAGTATTACTTATAAATAAGATTAGCTGAAATAATTACTAGAAAGCACTGTAAAATCAGTCATCATAGCAATTAGGGCAAAATGAAAACTAAAGTATTATTATTTTAATATCCTGTGTTTTAGTGCTTGACAGGATAGATTGGTATTGGTAAAATGAGCGTGTGTTGAGAAATGTCGAACTGTGCAAATATGCATTCAGTGATGCATAAAGTGTATATTTATAATATTTATAGGGAAACAGCGGTAGGAACGCTGTTGATATTTAGCAATGGAAGTATGTTTTGGTCAATTTCATTGCTATACTTATGTTTTTTTATGATTCAAACAGGGGTACCCTGTTAAGGAGTAAAGCTCCTTGAAAAAATTATAATAGGAGGAAGTATTTATGGAACGCTTTTTTAAATTAAAGCAGAACAACACAAACGTGCGTACAGAAGTAATAGCAGGTTTCACTACATTCTTTGCAATGGCGTACATTATCACAGTAAACCCAGGAATGTTATCACAGACTGGAATGCCATGGGGAGCAGTATTTTTAGCAACTATTTTAGCATCTATCGTCGGAACATTAATTATGGGACTTGTTGCTAATGTTCCATATGCACAGGCACCGGGTATGGGCTTAAATGCATTTTTCGTATTTACCGTATGTTTTGGTCTTAAGTTTAGCTGGCAGGAAGCTTTGGCAATGGTATTTATCTGTGGTTTATTTAATATTTTTATCACAGTAACAAAACTTCGTAAGTTAATTATCAAATCCATACCAGAAAGCTTACAGCATGCAATTGGTGGTGGTATTGGGATTTTCGTAGCATATATAGCAATTGTTAATTCAGGACTTGTTACCTTTGTTGGTGATCCACTTGTTCCAAGCATTGCAACTTTTAATAATCCAACCGTTATTTTAACTGTAGTTGGACTTGTACTTACTGTTATTTTACTATTATTAAACGTTAAGGGTGCTATCTTTATCAGTATTGTTGTAACTACACTACTTGGTATTCCCTTTGGCGTAACTAAGACAGCAGATACGATAAGTTTTAGTGAAGCACTCAGTCAGTTACCAGAAACTTTTGGTGCTGCATTTGGTAAAGATGGTATTCAGCATTTATTTTCAGATGCAAGCAGAATTCCTCTTGTATTAATGACAATCTTTGCATTTAGTTTATCAGATACATTTGATACCATCGGAACTTTTATTGGAACTGGTCGTAAAACAGGAATTTTCTCGAAAGAGGATGAAGAGGCATTAGAAAGCGGAGCAGGCTTTAAATCCAAGATGGACAAGGCTTTATTTGCAGATGCTACTGCAACAAGCATTGGTGCTATCTTTGGTACTTCAAATACTACTACTTACGTAGAAAGTGCAGCAGGTATTAATGCAGGTGGACGTACCGGTTTAACCAGTGTAGTGGTAGCTATTTTGTTTGCAGTTAGTGCTTTCTTTGCTCCATATGTGAGCGCAATTCCTTTTGCAGCTACCGCTCCAGCTCTTATTATTGTTGGTGTTATGATGCTTTCCGCATTTAAGCAGGTAGATTGGGATAACTTAGAGGAAGCTATACCAGCGTTCTTTGCAGGCGCCTTCATGGCTCTTTGCTATAGTATCTCCTATGGTATTGCAGGAGGGTTTATCTTCTATATTATTGTGAAATGTGTGAAGGGAAAAGTGAAAGAGGTAACGCCAGTACTTTGGGTGGCAACAGCCTTATTTATTGCAAACTTCGTAATTTTAGCATTATTATAATAAAAGTATATAGTTTCACATTTCTATTAAGAAATAGCGGGGTTACGAATTGGCATATTTGCTATCCGTAACTCTGTTTCTATGTTTTTAACATTAACAGGTTTTTAAGTCAAAGACATAATACAAATCATTAAAAAGTGAAATACAGAATAGTTTTTTGTTAAAAGTGCATGATAAGTTTATTATTTAACACTCTTTTTATGTTGTATTATAAAAAATCATCTGCTATAATCTCGTAGTGAGCGCAATTGCGCAAAATTGTGCAATTTGTACATAGAGTGCAAATTCCATACAGCGTGTTATGGTACCTAAATGGGACCCAACTAAAAATGAGGAGGCAATTACATGAGTGGCAATGTCATTGTTGGTCAGTCTGGAGGACCGACAGCGGTTATTAATTCAAGTTTGGCGGGGGTATACAAAACAGCAAAGGATCGTGGAGCAAATAAAGTCTATGGTATGCAACATGGTATTCAGGGCTTTCTTAATGGACAGATTGTTGACTTATCCGATCATATTAAGAGTAATCTCGACCTCGAGTTACTAAAGCGTACACCTTCCTCTTACCTTGGTTCATGCAGATATAAGCTTCCTGAAGTTTCCGATAACAAAGAAGTTTATGAAACCATCTTTCAAAAGCTTCATGAATTAAACATTGAGTATTTCTTCTATATTGGTGGAAATGATTCCATGGATACCATCAAGAAATTATCAGAGTATGCAGAAATGACAGGTAGTCAGATTCGTTTTATGGGTGTACCAAAAACGATCGATAATGACTTAGCTGCAACGGATCATACTCCTGGTTATGGCAGTGCTGCAAAATACATTGCTTCGATTACAAAAGAAGTGATACGTGATGGATTAGTTTATGATATTAAGAGCGTTACTATTTTAGAAATCATGGGTAGAAATGCCGGATGGTTAACTGGTGCGGCTGCTCTTGCTAAGAGTGAAGATTGCGAAGGACCGGATATGATTCTTCTTCCGGAGGTTCCATTTGATTCAAAAGACTTTATACGAAAAGTGGATGAAATTCAAAAGCGAAAGAAGTCTGTTGTGATTGCTGTTTCAGAGGGTGTTCGTTTTGCAGATGGTAGATATCTTTGTGAGGTTGGGGATGCAAATGCTAGTGTCGATGCGTTTGGACATAAGCAACTTTCTGGTACAGGCCGTGTATTAGCTAGCTTAGTGGCTGGTGAGCTTGGCTGCAAAACACGTGCTATTGAATTTAATACATTACAACGTTGTGCTTCTCATATTGTATCCCGTACGGATATTTCGGAAGCATTCCAAGTTGGTGGTGCAGCAGTAAAAGCAGCTTTTGAAGGTGTGACTGGTAAGATGATTATCTTAAAACGTGTTTGTGATGAACCATATCAGTGTACAACCGACATCTATGATATTAATGCGATTGCTAACGTTGAAAAACGTGTACCTATGGAATGGATTGATGTTCCAAATTATTTTGTAACACAGGAATTCATAAATTATGCAAGACCATTAATTCAGGCAGAACTTACTCCTATTATGGTAGAGGGGCTTCCAAGACATTTATATTGCGAGGAGTAATCTTTTCATGGGAAGTAATAAAAAAATGAATAGAGTTCATTTTTTTACCCAAAATAATAATAAGTTCTGTTAAAAGCAATTAAGTAAGCAATAGGAAGCACATTAACGAGCTTTCTATTGCTTTTTTAATTTATAAGAATTTGCGCAGCAATTAGGCAGAGTGGCTTTTTGTTTCTAAAATTTTCACTTTTCAAAATGAAAGAACTATGATATGATATTATATGGTATTTAAAACTACGTAATGCGATAGATAATTACTACGTGATAAAGACATCATCACAATATTTACAATTGACAGGAGGACTATTATGTCTTATAGAATTTTATGCGACAGTTGTACTGATTTACCAGTGGAGTTACAACAGGATGAACATATTATAAAAATAGCATTGTCCATTCAAATAGATGAAGAAAACATCATTGACGACGAGACATTTAATCAGATTGATTTTTTACGAAAAATGAACGAAAGTAAGAATTGTCCGAAATCATCCTGTCCGTCTCCAGACGGTTATATGTCTCATTTTGATGAAGCAGAAGATATTTATGTGGTAACCTTATCCTCTCGTTTAAGTGGTTCCTATAATAGTGCGGAACTTGCTAAAAAGTTATATTTAGAAGACCATCCAAATAAAAATATCGAAGTATTTGATTCCAAATCTGCATCGATTGGCCAGACTCTTATCGTAATGAAGATTCAAGAGTTAATTGAAAAAGGATTTTCCTTCTCTGATGTAGTATCCAAAGTCAATGAATTTCGTGATAGTTTAAAGACGAAGTTTGTATTAGAGACCTTAGATACGTTAAGAAAGAATGGTAGATTAAGTAATTTAACCGCTGTAATTTGCAGTGCACTCAATATTAAACCTATTATGGGATCTGACGATGGAAATATTATTAAAATTGATCAGGCTCGTGGGATTGAAAAAGCACTACTAAAGATGGTAAAATATATGGAAGAGGATGTGACTGATGCAAAGAACCGTGTTCTTGGCATTTCACACTGTAATAATTTTGAACGTGCAATATTTGTAAAAGAAGAAATTATGAAGTGTATTCCTTTTGCAAAATGTTTTATAGCAAACACGGGCGGTATTTCTAGCTTATATGCAAATGAAGGCGGCATCATTGTTTGTTACTAATCGGGAGAGAAAGGAAAGGATAGGGACCAAATGAAAGAGTTTGTCATTACAACAGATTCAAATTCGGATTTATTGCCATCCTACATTAAAGAGAAAAAAATTGGTATTATCTCGCATTATTACGATCTAGAAGGCATAACTTACGGGGAGGACAACTTATTATCTGCGAAGGAATTCTATGATAAAATGCGTGCAGGTATTATGCCAACTACTATGGCAAGTAATCCAGCCGTAATTCGTGAAACCTTTCAGAATTATGTAAATGAGGGGTATGATGTTCTTCATATTAGCTTTTCATCCGCACTAAGCGGTGGCTGTAACAACGTTATGGTAGGTGCACAGGAAATTTGTGAGGAAAATGAAGGTGCTAAGATTATTGTAATTGATTCCCTTAATGTTTCCTTAGGTCAAGGCATGGTTATTATGAAAGCTGTCGCGATGAGAGAACAGGGAAAGAGTATTGATGAAGTAGCAGCATGGATAGAAGCGCATAAATTAGAATTCTGTGTGCAATTTACTGTAGATGATTTATATCATCTTCATAGAGGTGGTCGAGTTTCTAAAGCTACAGCGATAGTAGGATCTATGATTAATATTAAACCTATCTTAGTGGTAAATAACGAAGGTCAACTTGTGTCCAATGGAACAACACGCGGAAGAAAGAAATCACTTGCTACATTAGTGGATAATATGCTGTCTACTATGGGCAAATATCAGAATGAACAAAATGTAATTTGTGTGGTTCACGGAGATGTCGAAGAGGATGCTAATTTCTTAGTAAATCTTATAAAAGAAAAGCTACATATCGACAACATCGTTGTGAATACAGTAAGTCCAAGTATCGGAGCTCATTCCGGTCCTGGGGCAATCGGTATTTGTTATATGGGAGAGCATCGTTAATCAAAACTTATGTTATTTTTATAATATAATTGTATGAGAGAACCAAGGAGATAAGATACTATCTTCCTTGGTTTTATCTAATGTTATCGTGATAATTTCCTTTTTAGGGGCTGTTAATTTCTTTTGTTAGGGCTATTATTTTCTTTATTAGGACTTCTTTTTTACATTTTTTGGTCTTGACAATTAAAATAAATTGTAGCATAATATCATAGCGACCTGCTTCTTTTTCCTTGTACATACAGCAGTCACAATTCGAGGCGTGGCTCAGTTTGGTAGAGCGCTACGTTCGGGACGTAGAAGCCGCAAGTTCGAATCTTGTCGCCTCGACGATGGGTTTAATTTTAAATCATATCATAATATCATGCCGTTATAGCACAGTCGGTAGTGCGATTCACTCGTAATGAATAGGTCATCGGTTCGATTCCGATTAACGGCTTTTAAGAAATACAGTAAAATCAATGGTTATAGCCATTAGATAAAAGTGTTAGCACCTGGAAGAGGGTGCTTTTTTCATGCCTTGGGGACTATTTGGGGACTAATATACGTAAAAAGTAAAAAGCACTGCTCTATTTTAGCAAGGCTTTCGATATTATTTTATTTTTCTTTGAAACATATCTTCTAGGCTATCCGCAGCCTTTTCATCCATCTTCTCTAGTGCATGGGCATAAATATTCATTGTTGTGCTCGTTTGAGCATGTCCTAGTCGTGTTGATACTGTTCTAATATCTACGTTATCCGAAATCAGAAGAGTTGCACTTGTGTGCC
Source organism: Lachnoclostridium sp. (assembly GCF_031997925.1). Lineage (NCBI taxonomy): Bacteria > Bacillati > Bacillota > Clostridia > Lachnospirales > Lachnospiraceae > Lachnoclostridium > Lachnoclostridium sp. The sequence goes on from NZ_DAMADT010000050.1 coordinate 10,062, forward strand.
TAAGACCATGCAAGGGAATGTCAGGTAGCTTATCTGCTTCTTTCTCTACAGACTTATTGTATTTCTTAATAATATCCTTGAATGTACTGTACGGAGTGCAAGGGTGCATTTGTTTTCCGTTCCACTGAACAAATAGGAGATTGTTATCTAACCACTGGTCCCGATAGATAGACGGTATTCAGCTTGTTCTACTTTATAACGTTTTACTAGATCAATAACTGAACGAGGGAGCTTGATAGTACGGTTTGAGGTAACATTCTTAGGATCCTTTGTTATCACTTCTTTATTGGTGTATACAGTATCTTTATTTATATTTACAGTGTTATTAGTAAAATCTATATCATCCCATGTTAATGCAAGAACTTCACATTTTCTTAATCCACCAAAGATAGCAATATTAAAGAAAACTTTAAATTGTGTTGGGATGGACCTAGTTTCGGTATATGTTCCAACGTTGTATTTCTTCCCAGTATCATCTATTCTGGAATGTGCCTTATACTCTGTCACATATTCCATTTCAAGAGCATTTAGGAATGATTCAGCTTGTTCCAGTGTGAAGTGTTTTGGAGTATATTTCTTACTGCTCTGCTTTGGTGGGGAAACTCTGTCACAAGGATTTCTTTCTATGAGCTGCCATTGAACTGCAGTTGCTAACATGCTGCTTAGTATAGTATGAAGTTTCTTGATTGTGTTATGACTATATCCCCCAGATTTTCCATCCTTTTCCGAATTCCATCTTCAAGGAGATTGTTATAAAAGCTCTGTGGACAGGTACAACGCCGTTCAGACAAAGGCCGCAGAAGTGCAAAAGAGTGCTACTTACACCGACATTGGTAGAGAGCAGACTATTGGACGGATAATGGAAGAGTTTAAGCCAGTAGTACAACTTTATCATGATAGGGCTATTGCCGCCATTGATAATGGTCTGGCTTCTTTATCGGAGAAGTGGAAATCAAGCAGTGCCGGTAGGTTGTCAGATGCAGGATACCAGATTGGATTAGGAACGTTATTAAGATGATTGAATCTGGAGCTATACATGACCGTGATGATATGCAGAACATCATTGAAACATATAAGGATGACTTCAATGCCATGGCTACTATTAAAAATATCCTTCCTAAGAACGAACAGGCAGTGGAGTTTATGGGGCTTATTCCAGATGATAACAGAGAATATAATAAAAAGTTATTAGGAGAATTAAGGAATAATGTGGATTTATATTTAAGTCCAAGTATGACAGCAACTGGAATGAATACAGGTTATCAGCTCTTAGGTTCAAGCTCAATAGCTTTTAGTATGGACAGTATGGCCGACTTTGTTAATACAAGATTAGCAGATGATCTTTCACTGATTCAGTAAATTATACGCCCTATACGCTCTTAACCGGGTGTATGGGGCTTTTGAATATATAAATAGTTTTATGAAAGAAGGTGGACTGATGGCTAAACTAACAGCCAAACAAGAAGCATTTGTGAATGAATATTTGGTTGATCTTAACGTCACTCAGGCGGCCATTAGAGCAGGATATTCAGTTAAAACAGCAGAACAAGTTGGGTATCAACAACTCAGAAAACTTCAGTTTCAGTAGCTATCACGAAAGCAATGGAAGAACGAAGTAAGTGTACTGGTATTACTGCAGATATGGTTATTAATGAACTAGCTACGATAGCATTTGCCAATGGTACCGATTTTACTCATGTAGTTGAAAGACCCCTGATATTGAACAATAGCTATGTTGTAGATCCGGATACTGGTCAGATAAGAACATACAAAGCTGTTGAATTGATACCAACAGATAAGCTTACGGAAGATAAGCGTAAGGCCATAGCAAGTATCAAGGAAGGAAAGTACGGTATAGAAGTTGCCTCTTGCGATAAGGTAAGAGCCTTAGAGCTCCTTGGCCGTCATTTAGGAATGTTTAAGGATAAGGTGGAGATAACTGGCCTTAGCGAAGAAAAGAGTAAGCCTGATGGAATTATCACACAGCTAAGGAATAGGGAGTAGGGAGGTGCGACGTCGCACAACATTGACCGTAGATCTCAGGTATATAGTTCGGTTTCGATATCGAAACAGTTTAACTGGCGAAATAAAAGGTAATTAACGAACATTAACAACTAAATATTGATAATTGGTAGAAAATGGTGTAAAATATTTCTTATTATTATATTGGAGGAATATATGAATATCGAGAGTATAATTAGTGGTATCGTGACATCGGGAATTATAGCTACTCTTTTTACTTTCATAGCTACCAGGCATTCAAGTCTACACCATTTACAATTGGCAAAGTAGTAACTAAACTGAAAGTCAGAATTAATGCTTATGGATTAATAGATGATATTGATTTTGAGAAAGATTCATGTATTTGGGCGGTTATGGAAAAAATTGAGTTAGCGATATCATTAGATGAATTTAATAAATATAAATCTATACTTATTATGTTATTATCGCTTTTATTAAAAAACGACTGGGAAAAAGCCAAGTATGAAGTAAATGGTAATGTATATAATATAGTGGAAAAGTTACTACTATTTACGTCATTAGGTTCTTTTCTTTTTGTGTATTTTAGCATATTTAAGCTGAATATAAATCTTGATTTAATTTGTTGCATATTTTGTATTATTGTATTAATACTTAGTTGTTATAAATACAAAACGTCAATTATAAAAAAAATGAAAAAAAATAGATTAACATTCAATTCAAGCAAAGAAACACATCGATTTTTCTTAAGATTATATGGAATTCTGTTATTTATTATAGTTTTATTCATAGCCGAATTTGACAAAATTACCATAGGTACTAATATGTATTTTAGCGCAATTTTATTAATTACACTGCTTTTCGTTGGTTGGTTTTTAACTCTTAATAGTCAAATGGTTAAAGTATTGAATAATACTTATTTGTATTGTAGAGGTATATACATTATCATAGAGCAAAATCACTACGCTAAGACTGTGCAAAATAATACGGAATCCAAGATACTTCCATTGTCAAAAAATAAATTATTTACAAGAAAAAGAGATAATAAAAAATAATATTTATGTGAATGAACTACTACCAACTATCAATATTTAGTTGGTAGTTTTTTTGTACTCAAAAGGAGGGAGTTGATATTATGAGCAATGAAGAATTAGTACAGCAGATCCAACAAGGAATAGATCCGGCCAGGAATATTGAGCAACTCTATCTGCAGAATAAAGGTTTAATCTTTTCCATAGTTAAGAGATACCGCTACGCTTGTCAGAGTGGTTATGACAGCCTTCCAATCATCGAGATGGATAATTGATGAACGAAGCCTATTTTGGGTTAATTAAGGCAGTAGAGAACTTCAATCCTGATCAGGGTGCATTGTTCAGTACTTATGCAACCCCTTTGATAAGACAATCTGTGAAAAGCTTTTTAGATAAGTGCGGAAAGGTAATCCGAATACCGGTACATAAACAGACTGAAATATATCGATATAATCAGATGACCGCCCATTATCTGCAGAACTTTAACAGAGAACCGACGATTCAGGAGTATGCCCAGTGGCTTTACATATCGGATAATGCTGTGATACAGCTACAGTGCTTTATGTTCCAGGAGAATATCAAGAGCCTTGATGCACCGGTGACAGGCGGTGAGGATGAGAATATGAATTATACGGATACTGTGGCTTGCGATACTGATCTGGAAGGTGAAGTGGTGGAAAAGGTAGGGGGTGAACAGCTGCATGATCTACTATGGGAAATGATTAACCAGGCATTGAAAAATGAAAGAATGACCGATATACTACGTTATCGCTTTGTTAATGGGTTCACACTGGAAGAGATAGGCGAGATATTGAATATAACTAGGCAAGCAGTCAGACAGAGCGAGAGTGCGGCCTTTATGCACTTAAGAAGAAACCGCAAGATAAGGCAGTTAGTTACTGAATTAGGGATATGGGATGCAGATAAGCCATTTAGTGCTAACAGGGTAAAGCTGTGGTGTGAATGTGAGCGTTATAGTGCCTTGGATAAGAAAGAGCTGCAGTATGCTGTACGGATGGGGTGGGTTGAAACCACTCCCTAAGAAAACCTAATTATTTAAAAGTTACTTTAGCCACATGTTATGATCAAGCTAGAAAGTTTGTATCTAGTACATTCTTTCTAATCTTCTATAGGCATCAGGATCTCCTCTGTGTCTTTTTATGTTGAATAATAAGGAATTATATGGTAGTATATGAAATAATAATGCCATATTAAGGGGAGTGTAAAGTATGAGTAGAAAGATTATATCTTTTTTAAATATGAAAGGTGGAGTTTGCAAAACTACACTATGCAAGGAAATAGCATTCTTTTTAACTACAAAATTAAATAAAAGTGTATTAGTAATTGATATTGATCCACAATCAAATTGTACACAATCATTTTTTGAAAAGTTTAAAATATTAGGGTATGATAAAGAGGAGATTATTACAAAAAAGAGTGAAATACCATCCATAGAAAAAGTATTTTCACCAGGTAAAGGAAATTTAGAAGGTGTTGAGAGCAAGGATGTTATTTTTAAGCTAAATGAAAATTTACACATAATACCAGGAGAGCTGCATACAATATTTATGGAAAGAGAAACAGGAAGTGGAGCAGCTGAGCAGCGCCTAACTAATTTCATAGATGAAAATAAAATAAAAGAAGAATATGATTATATTTTTGTTGATTGTCCACCAACATACTCGTTCTATACTATAGCTGCTTTATTAGCAAGTGATTTTTACTTTGTGCCAGTAGTGCCGGACGCTTATTCTTTGCTAGGTGTTAATCTTCTTGAAGATGTAGTAAAACAATTGAAGAAGTCATATAAAACTAATTTTATGTTCAAACCATTAGATAATTTGGGTGTTATCTTTACAAAAATACCATCGACATTAATGCTGACATCAGGAATGTCTCGCAATATGGAACAAATTAGGCAGGAACTAGAGGATAGGATCACCTGTTTTGATAATTACTTAATTAAGTATGATAAGGTTATCTCATCTCAATTGCATACATTTATAATAGACAGAAAAGATAAAAATATGTATAATAATCTTAATAAAATATGTATGGAATTTATTGTAAAGGTGGAGAGCTATAATGGAGAATAAGGTATTAATGAAAAGAATAATTAATATGGAAATCCAAAACAATAGTGATATATTAAGATTTGACATGTATTCAGTAATTACTTATATGATATTATCAAAAGAAGTATTTCGAAACAACAAGGAAATTATTGAATTCTTAGAAAAAATTAATTTATCATTCAAGCCATATGTATTCAAGAGCAGAACAATTTTATTAGGGAAAATCATACGTTATATAGAAGTTGCAGATAGAGAAAATCTTCTTAAAATGTTATCTGGTGTCAGAAAGCAATTAGAGCTAAGTGTAGATGAAAATGAAGCTCATAATGTAGAGTTAAGTAAGAATAAAAATAATAAAGGAAATTATATGTCAGAACTTTCAAAGCGGTATTCAAGAAATGGTTAATTATGCACAGTTTATTAATAAATTCTTCCCGTATGCTAAAATACATAATGATTTTTCTAATTTACATTGTATAGTATGTGAAAACAATTTTATGACAGATTTATATCTTAAGTATATTAATGTAAATACTATTTATTTAAACAAGAAAAAATTAGTTTTTTTACAAAGATATAAAATAGGTATAAATAAATTATTGTTATATACCCCATTAAATGATGGGATAGGTATAAATTCTTGTATGCGTTATAGCATTGAACAGCTGTTAAAATTTTTTTATTCTATTTATAACAACATAGATATAAACTCTATTAATAGTACAAAATATCGTACAATTAAAGAGTTCTTTAAGGACTTAGATATAAGTGATGTTGAAAATGAATTGAAAAAAATATATACTTACTATGCTAAATATTCGAATGACATACATGATAAAACGACAACCGATAATATTGATAGCTTTAGATATTTAAAAAACATTATTGTTAGTGATAATCTTTTTGTTGCTAGTATTATTAAAGATCTAAATGATATTGAAAAAATTTATAATAAGCTAATGAATATCATTTTCAATGTAAAATATGATGATCTTACAGTTTCTGAAAGACTTAGCATGGAAACGACCTTAAGGAAAAAAATGTACAAAATTATAACAGAGGGTTTACAAAGCTAAAATTAAGCACCTACCGTATGTGATATGCCCCCTGTCAAGTCAATGTCATTAAGTTAAGAAAAATAGAACGCTTACATCGATAAAAGTAGTTGTAAACGTTCTATTTTCATATTTACTAGTTATATAAAAAAACACTTGACAAATAGTAAAAAATTTGCGGCTCCGCCCTTGAAATATAAAGATTCGAGGGAGGAACGCATATGAAACCAACTGAAGTAAAAGAAATACTTTCACACATAATAAGTTCTTTATCAGATGATCCATCTGAATTTTTACATAATCCATCAAAGGACTTTACGAGGAATCGAAAACTATCATTTAAAACAATCATAAAAATGATGATTGGCATGGGTGGAAATAGCTTATGTAAAGAAATATACGATTGGTTCAATTATGCAGAAGATACCGCATCTGTTTCTGCCTTTGTTCAGCAAAGGAAGAAAATCTCATCTAAAGCTATGGAATATATTTTTAGAGAAATGGTTAAACAATGTGACGAGAAGATTTTATTTAAAGAATATCGTCTTTTGGCTGTAGATGGATCTGATATTAGATTACCTAAAAATAAAAATGACGATAATTCTCATATCAAAAATGACGATAATACTAAAGGATATAACCTTCTTCATCTTGATGCTATGTATGATTTGATGCAACATATTTATGTTGATGCTTCAATACAAAGTAAAAAAGGTATGAATGAACATAAGGCTCTGGTGTCAATGATTGAAAAATCTGAAACAACTGGAAATGTTATTGTTATAGCTGATAGAGGATATGAATCTTTTAATAATATTGCGCATTTTCAAGAGAAGAATTGGAATTATATTATACGTTCAAAAGAATCATACGGTATTAAATATGAAATTCCTGATAGTGATGAATTCGATAAAGAAACCACCATCACCCTTACTCGGAGAAAAACGAAAGATACAATGGCATTGATTAAAGAAAATCCTGATAGATATCGTTGGATTCAACCTCATACAACTTTTGATTACTTATTACCTAGAGAAAACAAGATGTATGATTTGAAATTTAGAATTGTTCGATTTAAAATTTCAGATACTACTTATGAAACGGTATTCACAAATTTACCTGCGAATGAATTTCCTGCTGAAGTTTTGAAAGAATTATATAAAATGCGATGGGGTATCGAAACTTCATTCAAAGAATTAAAATATGATGTTGGATTAGCTAGCATTCATAGTAAAAAGCAAGATTTTATACTTCAAGAAATTTTTTCAAAGTTAATTATGTACAATTTTGCAGTTTAATATCTTATCAAATAGAACATTCAGAACATAAAAGAATTAACTTCACTAAAGCGGTACATTTTTGTTATCAGTATTTCAAGGGCAAAATTTCTGAAAGAGGTCTCTTGAAAATCGTGCAAAAATTTATGTCACCAATACGTCCTGGTAGAATATTTAAAAGATATCAAAATATTAAAAATGCTATCGGGTTTGCATATAGAATTTCTTAACAACACTTCTCATATCTGCATGTTGTACAGATGGCTTATACGTCATCTGCTTTTGGAATGTTTAAATCATAAAAATGGTGAACACCTATCATTGCGTTCACCATTTTTTAATACATTATCCTACTCTTAACTACTTAACTTAATGACATTGCCTGTCAAGTAGACAGGTCAAATATCTAAAATGAAGTGCTGGTGAAAGGCCACACATATTTGTGTGGTCGTTTTTCTAGTTTGCCCGCCATGGGCGGGCTCTAGCGGGTGCAAGTCCCGAGTGTG
>NZ_DAMADT010000051.1:0-15874 GCF_031997925.1 Lachnoclostridium sp.
AAAAAGCTTATCTTATAAAAAGCTTATCTTATAAAAAGCTTATCTTATAAAAAGCTTATCTTATAAAAAGCTTATCTTATAAAAAGCACATCTTATAAAAAGCTCATTTAATTAAGAGCCAACTTATTCAAGAAAGGACGCGTACATATGAATTACAACATAGCGGTAATTCCGGGAGATGGTATCGGTCCGGAGATTATTACAGAAGCAAAGAAGGTACTAGATCAGGTTGGTCATAGATTTGGTCATACGTTTTCTTATACAGAAGTATTAATGGGAGGTGCCTCAATAGATGCAACTGGCGAACCCCTCACGAAAGAAGCATTAGAAACAGCTAAGGCAAGTGATTCTGTTCTCCTTGGAGCGGTTGGCGGCAATGTTGGGCAAAGTAATTGGTATAGTTTACCTCCTCATTTAAGGCCAGAAGCAGGATTATTAGCCATAAGAAAGGGCTTGGGGCTATTTTGTAATCTTCGCCCAGCAGTGTTGTTTGAACAATTAAAGCAGGCATGTCCACTAAAGGATGAGATTATTGGTAATGGATTTGACTTTGTTGTAGTACGTGAGCTCACCGGAGGAGTTTATTTTGGTGAAAGAAAAACAACAGTGGAAAATGGAATTCGAAAAGCTGTTGATACCATGCCTTATGATGAAAATGAGATTAAACGAATTGCAAGATGGGCATTTGAAGTGGCTAGGAAACGAAATCGAAAAGTATGTAGCATAGATAAAGCGAATGTGTTAGATACCTCAAGACTTTGGAGACAGGTTGTAAAAGAAGTAGCAATGGAATATCCAGAGGTTACTTTAACAGATATGTTAGTGGATAACTGTGCAATGCAGATCGTAAAAGATCCAACGCAGTTTGATGTGATATTAACAGAGAATATGTTTGGAGACATTCTTTCGGATGAAGCGAGTATGGTGACAGGATCTATTGGTATGTTAGCGTCGGCAAGTCTTGGTAAATCGAAACTTGGATTATATGAACCAAGTCACGGTTCTGCGCCAGACATAGCAGGAAAAAATATTGCAAATCCAATAGCAACAATTTTATCTACGGCAATGATGCTACGTTATAGTTTTGACCTTACGAAAGAAGCGGATAGTATCGAAAATGCGGTTAAAGAAGTATTAAATCTAGGATTTCGTACCGCAGACATAATGTCAGAGGGCTGTACTCTAATAGGAACGAAGGAAATGGGAGATTCCATCATAGCACAGATATAATATGAAATCTAAAATCCATATTAAAGTGATAGTAGTATAGGATGAAATAATATTTGTTCTGAGTAGAAAAAATCGTAATATCAAGAATCATAATATGAAAGAATCATATATCAAAGAATCATAATAACAAAGAATAATAATATGAAAGAATCGAAATGAATCTCATTGAAAATTTCAAAGTAAATAGAATAACATAACACATATTGTAAAGATTAAAAGAAAGTAAACTCATGGATTGGCAGTGCATTTTCCATTATTATATGTTAAGATATTTTGGTAATCCGAAAAGAATGATTGTAATAACCTACATAACAACATTTTTTTCATCACCAGGAGGTTAAAATGGAGAAATACATTAAGAGTTTTTCAAAAGCATTGGTTATCCTAACAGTTATTTTCTTTCTAAGCTTTTTTGGAGGAGCGAATGCAGAGAAGATTGGTATGCCAAACTTTATTTTTCAGGTTTGTGTAATCAGTGCAAATGCATTGATGTTTGTGATTCCTTTAGTTTACGTTGTTATCTTCGGTATTGGTATGACTACGTTATTTAGGAAGGTACTAAACAATACCACACGAGCGGTAGTAAAAAAAGTGGAAGAAAAGTTTCCCATCCTTTGGTTTATTGTTTCCTTTGTTTGCTTTATTCTTTACTTTATGTTTGTAAATGTGATATTTGCTTTACCAGGAGCGTAGGAGGATATAGTTATGGGCATGACAATGACTCAAAAGATTTTGGCTGCACATGCAAATCTGCCAGAAGTTAAGGCAGGACAGTTGATTGAGGCAAATCTTGACCTAGTGTTAGCAAATGACATTACAGGTCCGGTTGCTATTCATGAAGTACAAAGATTAAAAAAGAAATCAGTGTTTGATAAAGATAAAATTGCATTGGTTCCAGATCATTTTACGCCAAATAAAGATATCAAATCAGCCGAGCATTGTAAGTGTGTCAGAGAGTATGCAAAAGAACATGACATTACGAACTATTTTGAGGTTGGTGAGATGGGAATTGAGCATGCCCTTCTTCCAGAAAAGGGACTTATTGTAGCAGGAGAAACGTGTATCGGAGCGGACTCTCATACCTGTACTTATGGAGCACTTGGAGCATTTTCGACCGGTGTTGGTAGTACCGATATGGGTGCTGGTATGATTACCGGGAAAGCATGGTTTAAAGTTCCGGCTGCCATAAAGTTTATATTAACTGGAAAACTGAAGGATTGGGTAAGTGGAAAAGACGTCATTTTACATATTATCGGTATGATTGGTGTAGATGGTGCATTATATAAATCTATGGAATTTGTAGGTGATGGAATTAAGAATTTAACTATGGATGATCGATTTACGATTGCGAATATGGCAATAGAGGCTGGTGCTAAAAATGGTATCTTTCCAGTGGATGATTTAACCATCGCTTATATGAAGGAACATGGGGAAAAACCATTTACCATCTATGAAGCAGATGAAGATGCAGAATACGAGCAGATTATTACGATAAATTTATCAGAATTAGAACCAACGGTAGCATTTCCTCATCTCCCAGAAAATACGAAGACCGTGAAAGAAGCAGGAGAGGTTAAGATCGATCAGGTTGTCATTGGATCCTGTACGAATGGAAGAATTGGTGATTTAAGAATTGCTGCCAAAGTTTTAGAGGGAAGAAAGGTTGCGAAAGGGATGCGTGTTATTGTATTTCCCGCAACTCAGGCAATTTATTTGCAAGCAATTGAGGAAGGGTTGATTCAAACCTTTATCAAAGCAGGATGTGTGGTAAGCACTCCAACTTGCGGACCATGTCTAGGAGGACATATGGGGATTCTTGCAGCAGGAGAACGTGCTGCATCTACAACGAATCGAAACTTTGTTGGGCGTATGGGACACGTGGAATCAGAAGTATACCTTTGCAGTCCTGCAGTAGCAGCGGCAAGCGCAGTAACTGGAAAGATTAGTGAGCCTTCCGAGCTCTTTTCATAAAAGTGAAAACAACGAAGAGGTGCTGAAGCACCAGAATAGAGGTATGTATGAAAGCACATGGTATGGTTCATAAATATGGAGATAACGTAGATACGGATGTTATCATTCCTGCTAGGTATTTAAATTCCTCTGATCCAAAAGAACTTGCGAAAAAATGCATGGAGGATATCGATAAGGAATTTGTTAATCGTGTAAACCTCGGTGATATCATAGTAGCGAATAAAAATTTTGGTTGCGGATCCTCCAGAGAGCATGCACCAATCGCAATGAAAGCTTCTGGTATCAGCTGTGTAATTGCTGAAACTTTTGCAAGAATATTTTATCGAAATTCAATTAATATAGGGCTTCCAATCATAGAATGTAAAGAGGCTGCAAGAGATATCGATGCTGGTAATGAGGTTGAGATAGACTTTGATAGTGGTATTATTACAAACCTTACAAAAGGAACATCTTATAGGGGTCAGGCGTTTCCTGAATTTATGCAAAAGATTATGAAAGCAGATGGCCTCATAAATTATATCAATGAGCAGCAAGAAACAGAGTAAGAGCTCTTTGTTTTGATTAGTGTATCAAAAAGAGGGAGTTTTCATATAAAATTGTGATTCATGGTTTGATATAGAGACACGAGAACAACTCGATAAATCCAATCGGAAGGCATCTAACTTTCAGATAGAGGATTCGAGTTGTTCTCGTTTTTCATGAATATTAGTAGGGGAGTAATCCTATATTATTAGAAAGGTTTTCAAAGGATTTACTTTACTGTATAATTATAGTACAATGAAATGAAATTTTAACAATACTATTACGAATCAATGCTTTAAAGTTTTAAAATAATGCCTACAGAAGGGTTGTGAAAAGATGGTTAAAACAGTAGTTTCGGTAGGTTTGCCAGTATTAGAAACAATGCATATCAAAAAGAATCGTCTCGAACCAGAGGATAAAAAGGGTAATGAAAAAAGGATTTGTATTGTCACAGGAATACATGGTGATGAACTGGAAGGCCAGTATATATGTTATCAATTGATACGCCGTATTCAGGAATCGAAGGAATTCTTAACAGGGATTGTAGATGTTTATCCATGTGTAAACCCGCTTGGTATGGAATCGATTACAAGAAGAATACCGACCTTTGATTTGGATATGAACCGAAGCTTTCCAGGAGATATGGATGGCGATATGTCCGAATATGTTGCGGCAAGGCTTGTAGAGGATCTTGAGGGAGCAGATTTTTGTGTAGATTTGCATGCAAGTAATATCTTCTTAAGAGAAATTCCACAGGTTCGGCTTGATAAACAACATGAAGAAAGTCTATTGGAATATGCTAAGCTATTGAATACAGACTTTATCTGGGTTCATTCCTCTCCAACGGTTGAAACTGCTAGTCTATATCATAGCTTAAATCAAAAAGAGGTACCAACGTTAAGCATTGAGATGGGAGTTGGTATGAGAATTACAAAGGAGTTTGGGGATCAGATTTTAGAAGGTATTTTTTGCCTGATGCATAAGCTTGGTATTTGGGGTGGACCTGTCATTACACCAAAGACCTCAGTAATCTCATCCGATCAGGATAAAGTAACTTTAATACATGCAGAAGCCTCTGGTGTATTTTTACCATGTGTAGAACACTTGATGGATATTAAAGCTGGAGATGTTGTTGGAAATATTGTGGATAGTTTAAATGGTACGATTGTTCAGCATATTATAGCTCCCTGTGATGGAGTCGTGTTTACATTAAGGGAATACCCTGTCGTTTATGATGGTTCCCTAATTGCTAGAATCCTAGGAGGGGTGTAAATGTTTCAGGAAATAATTCATACGGTAAAAAGTCCTTATCGTGATGACATGCATATTGTTGGTTTTCGCTTTGGAAAGGGAGAAAAAGCAGCATGTATTGTAGGACCAACAAGGGGAAATGAAATACAGCAGTTATATATCTGTTCTCAGTTGATTAAGGAATTAACCAGACTTGAAAAAATCGGAGCAATTTTAAATAACAATGAAATCATGGTAATACCTACGCTTAACCAGTCTAGTATTAACATTGAGAAACGTTTTTGGGCAATGGATAAGTCAGATATCAACCGTATGTTTCCGGGAGATAACAGTGGTGAAACAACAGAGCGTATTGCTGGTGGAGTATTTGAGGCAGTGAAAGGATATAACTTTGGTATCCAGTTTGCAAGTTTTCACACTCCAGGAGAATTTATTCCCCATGTTAGAATGATGGAAACAGGCCATGAAAGTACTAGCCTAGCAAATCTGTTTGGGTTACCATATGTAGTCACAAAAAAACCACATCCATTCGATACAGGAACTCTCAATTATTGCTGGCAAGTGAATGGAACGAATGCATTTTCTGTTTATACTCCAGCAACCAGCAGTATTGATGAAAAATATGCAAGGCAGGCGGTATCTTCGGTGCTTCGATTTCTAACACGCATGGGAATTATCAAGTACAACTGCCATAGCGGTTATATTGCTAGTATTGTGGAAGAAGAAACTTTAATGCCAATAAAAACAGATGTTTCAGGGATATATCGCCCTCTTAGAAAACCAGGGGAAGAAGTAAAATTTGGTGATGTCTTAGCAGAAGTTGTGGATCCGATTGAGGGTGAGGTAATCTCACAAATCATTGCACCAAGTGATGGTATTATCTTCTTTGCTCATAGTAAGCCTTTGGTCATACAAAATTGCATTGTATATAAACTGATAAGAAGATTACACGAATAAAAACAAAGGAAAATAGTACAATGAATTTTGAAAATAAAAAACGATTTAAATATGGTTTTAAACGAGGGTTGCCAATTGCAATTGGTTATCTTCCTGTATCCTTTACGTTTGGGCTAATGGCAGTAAACGGTGGGTTACCGGTATGGCTGGCTATATTTATATCATTATCAAATCTGACCTCTGCGGGGCAGTTTGCGGGAACAAACTTAATTTTTGCAGGGGCAGGATTATTTGAAATAGGTTTAACCACATTTATTATTAACATACGATATATGTTAATGTCACTTTCCTTATCTCAAAAAATAGATCCTAACATTGGACTACGGAATCGATTAATTTTTTCGTTTGGTATTACGGATGAGACGTTTAGTGTTGCTTCTATGGAGCAGGGGAAATTAAGTAATGCTTATATGTTAGGGTTAATTAGCGCACCTATCGCTGGGTGGAGTCTTGGAACTGCCCTTGGTGCCCTGATATGTTCTGCATTGCCTCAAAGCATACAAAGTGCGATGGGGATTGCTCTTTATGGAATGTTTATAGCAATTATTGTCCCACCGGCGAGAAAATCAAAGCCGGTGGTCATTATTTTACTTCTGTCCATTGTGATTCACTGTTTCTTACGGTACATCCCTATCGTTTCCTTTATTTCTTCTGGGTTTCGAGTGATTATAGCAACCGTTTTCTCAGCAGGAATTGGAGCTTTTTTATATCCAATTGATGATAAGAAGGAGGAAAGTTTATGACCATAGAAAGGGCATTGCTAGCAGTAATCATTATGGCACTTGTAACCTACATACCAAGAGCCTTACCAATTACTTTGTTTCGTAGGGAAATAAAATCCGTGCGTATCAAATCATTTTTAAATTATGTGCCGTATGCAGTATTAGGAGCTCTCACATTTCCTGATGTATTCGAGTCCACTGGTAATGTAATAACTGCGTTATGCGGTGCTATAGTAGCATTTTTATTGGCTTATTTTAATAGAAGCTTGGTGATAGTAGCCGTCGGTGCGATTTTAACGGTTTTTGTAACAGGGCTGTTATTCTAAATGATCTGGATTATTTTTTAAGTTTAGTATTAATTAATTAAAATATTATGCTGTATATGAGATTGATATAGGAAACAACAAGGGTGATATAAGTTTTTCGTTGGTAACGAAAATTTATATCACCCTTGTTGTTTTATGCACTCTGTAATTAATCTCTAATATTTTATAGTTTGCTTAACATTGAATTGATAAAAAACTGTGCAGGCTCAGATAGTGGTAGGCTATCATCGTAAGCTACAACTAATTTTCGCTCCGGCATCTCATCCGCTGTTTCTAACGTAATAAGTTCTGAGGAGTTGATATTATTGATACAAAAATCCGGTACAAATGCGATGCCAAGACCAATTTTAGCTAAATCAATCAACAAATCATTACTGCTAAGTTCTATAGCAGGCACCAAATCCAAGGATTGTTGTAAGAACAAATTATGAAGGAAGGCGCTTGTCGTAGAGAGCTTCGTAAGCATAAGGATAGGTAACTTCTGAAGCTCTGTTAACGTAAGCTTATGATTGGTAAGTGGAAAGGCTTCTGGTTTTACAACAAAGACGTCTCGAAAGGTAGTAACGTCTTGAATATTTAAGTTATTGTTTAATGCAGAGTTAGGAGAATTGACAACAATTAAATCCACTTGATTTGTTTCAAGTAGCTCTGCGCATTTTAGTGAGGTACCATTAATAATACGAATATGTACCTCAGGATAGGATTTGTGAAAATTATTTAGATATGGTACTAAGAAATATCTACAAATCGTATCACTTGCGGCAATTCGTAATTGCATACCACCTGCTGGAGTAGAGTTTAGGAGTTGATTCTCACCTCGGCTGATTAAATTAATGGCTGGTTCTATATGCTTAAAGAGCATCTCGCCTTCTTTGGTAAGACTTACTCTTTTGGTACTACGTATAAAGAGTACCTGATTCAGTCGTTTTTCTAATACTTTTACGGATTGGCTAACCGCAGATTGAGAGATGAATAATTCAGCAGCAGCTTCGCTAAAGCTAAGTGTTTTCGCAACATAATAGAATACTTTATATAACTCATAATTAATATCCAATGCGCCTTCCCCTTTCTATAAGTTCGTTTCCTACTATAACACCAGATAAAGGACGATAAAGGATACCATAACCTGTATAGTGATAAAACGGAATACAGTTTGTGTATCGGACCAACCTAGATTTTTTCTAACATGGTCATGGATTGGTGTTCTTGTATTTGCTAAAATCTTAATCTTAAAGAAACGAAGAAGAGCAACCTTCACCAAACCAAGTCCTCCGTCGATGATAAAAACAATGGCAGCAGGAATATAAAGTAATGGACTACCTGTTTTAAGAGCAATTATTGCAATAAACAATCCGATTGCTCTGGAACCAGCGTCTCCCATTAACAACTTACTTGGAGAAGCATTAAACCATAGGTAACCAAGAATACAAGCAATCATAAGTAAAGAAATTAAAGCATAATCTTGGTTTTCTGTAATTGAAACAAACACAAGGTAAAATGTAAAAGTCGTAGCAATACCGATGCTGCCACTAAGCCCGTCTACTCCGTCGGTACAATTGGTTACATTAATAGAAACCCAAATTAATAACATTGCAAGTAACACGTAAAGGACAGGATTAAGTTCAAATGAAGAACCAGTCGTTAGAATTGTTAAGGTACTGCCATTAAAATTCACGTAAGTAACAGCACACACAAGTGCGATAATTAAGTCAATCAACCCTTTTTTATATTCACCCCAAGGTGCTTTTGAGCTATCGTCTAAGTAACCACTCATCATAGCAGCAATAATCATGAGAAGATATATGATTAGTTCTCTGGAGATTGGAACGAATAGCAATGTAGCTACAACGAATACTAGGATAAAAACAAGTCCTGCACCGCGAGGCTTCCCTTGAGATAACCCACCATTTACCGCGTAAGCTCTTCCACCATCCCTTGGTAGAATGTTCTGTAGTACCTTTAGTAAGATACATGTAATTAAGAAAGCTAGCAATAACCCTACAAAAGTAATACTTTTGCCTGACAAGTTATCAAAAATTGAGTAAAGCATATGATTTCCTCCGAGTATTCAACAGAATTCAAAATACGCATGCTGGTTTTCCCTTACAAAGACTGTATGGGTGAAATAGCTTTTTGCGTTTTGGACTAGATAAATAAGTCACACAATTTTATGGCATTCCATATTCTAGCCTATAAAATTGTATACATATTGTACTATAGACATGCAAAATTGTCTAGTGTACTGACTCATTAACTGAAAGTTGCTGTATCATTAACTAAAAGTTGCGTATCATCAACGAAAGTGACTGTATCATTAACTAAAGTTGCAGTATCATCAACGAAAGTGACTGTATCATTAAAGAAAGTGACTGTATCATTAACTAAAGTTATTGTATTATTAACGAAAGTGACTGTATCATTAACTAAAGTTACTGTATCATTAACTAAAGTTACTGCATCCTTAATCAGACAGTATACTAGTTAGCTTTATTAGTTCACCTAATGAAATATTTCATATATATTAATTTCATTTATAAATACGCCTATGCTATAATAAATATAACCAAAAAAGAGGAAGTATACACAAAAACCTAAAAAAATATACGGAGGTAATGACGTGGGAAGTGTCAAAAGAGTATATGTTGAGAAAAAAGTACCTTATGCAGTGCGTGCAAAAGAGCTAAAAGAAGAGCTTAAAAGTTATTTAGGGCTTAAGACACTTACAAATGTGCGTGTTTTAATCCGTTATGATATAGAGAATGTAAGTGAAGAAACTTATAAAAAAGCACTCGGTACTGTGTTTTCAGAGCCACCGGTTGATGATTTATATGAGGAAAAGTTTCCATACGTAGTAGGGGATAGAGTATTCTCCGTAGAATATCTCCCTGGGCAATTTGATCAACGTGCAGATTCTGCGGAACAGTGTGTAAAGCTCTTAAATGAAAAAGAAGAGCCAATCATTCATTCTGCAACAACTTATGTATTAAGTGGTACATTAGGGGAAGAAGATTTTGACCGTATCAAACAATATTGTATTAACCCTGTGGATTCTAGGGAGATAGATGAAGTAAAACCAGAAACTTTAATGATAGAGTTTGAGGTACCGGAGGATGTATCCTATTTAAGTGGTTTTCAAAACTTAGACGAGACGAAGCTTCTTTCCTTATATGAATCTTTAAATTTAGCCATGACTTTTGCTGATTTTAAGCATATACAAAATTATTTTAAAGTGGAAGAAAAGAGAGACCCTTCAATCACAGAAATTCGTGTTCTAGACACTTATTGGTCCGATCATTGTCGTCATACTACATTCTTAACGGAATTAGCCAAGGTAGATTTTGAAGAGGGTTATTATAAGGAGCCAATTAAGGCTGCATATGAAGATTATAAAGCAAATAGAGAAATCCTTTATAAAGGTAGAGATGATAAGTACATTTCGTTAATGGACATCGCATTGCTTGCGATGAAGAAGCTAAAGGCAGACGGAAAGCTTGAGGATATGGAAGTTTCCGATGAAATCAATGCTTGTTCTATTGTAGTTCCAGTTGAAATTGATGGTATGACTGAAGAATGGCTGGTATTTTTTAAGAATGAGACCCATAACCATCCGACAGAAATTGAACCATTTGGTGGAGCAGCAACTTGTCTTGGTGGAGCAATTCGTGATCCATTATCCGGACGTGGTTATGTATATCAAGCTATGAGAGTAACTGGGGCAGCTGACCCTACGGTATCTCTAAAAGATACATTACAAGGTAAGCTTCCACAAAGAAAGATTGTTTCAGGAGCTGCGAAAGGTTATAGCTCTTATGGAAATCAAATCGGTCTTGCGACTGGTTTAGTAGATGAAATCTACCATCCAAACTACGTAGCGAAACGAATGGAAATTGGTGCTGTCATGGGTGCTGCACCAAGAAAGAATGTGATTCGTGAAAATTCTGAGCCAGGCGATGTTATTATTTTAATGGGTGGTCGTACTGGTCGTGATGGCTGTGGTGGTGCTACGGGTTCCTCTAAAGTACACACAACAGAATCCATCCAGACCTGTGGTGCAGAGGTACAGAAAGGAAATGCACCTACCGAGCGTAAATTACAGAGACTATTCCGTCGTGAAGAAGTATCTAAGTTAATTAAGAAATGTAATGACTTTGGTGCAGGTGGTGTGTCTGTTGCAATTGGAGAATTAGCAGATGGACTTCGCATCGACTTAGATAAGGTTCCTAAGAAGTATGCCGGTTTAGATGGCACAGAACTTGCGATTTCTGAATCTCAGGAGCGTATGGCCATTGTTGTAGATAAAAATGACGTAGAGCAGATGCTTGCATTTGCAATGGAGGAAAATCTTGAGGCTGTGGAAGTAGCAGTTGTTACGAATGAGCCAAGATTAGTACTTAGCTGGCGTGGAAAAGTGATTGTTGATATCTCAAGAAAATTCTTAGATACCAATGGTGCACATCAGGAGGCAACTGCAGTTGTAACTATGCCAAGGGTAGAGGAGAACTATTTTAAAACTGGTGCTTCCTATCCTGCTGCAAGGGATGTAAAGAAACATAGAGAAGGTTACATGTCTAACTCTTCCTCGGAAGAAACTTCTAAGGGGCAAACTCTAAGCGATGGAGTGAGTGAAAAGGTTGATAACTCTATCAAAGAGCAGTGGTTATCAATGCTTTCCGACTTAAACATCTGTTCCAAAAAAGGGTTAGTAGAGATGTTTGACAGCTCCATCGGTGCAGCTACGGTAACGATGCCATATGGTGGTAAATTTCAGTTAACTCCTGTACAGACCATGGTAGCAAAGCTTCCTGTTCTTCGTGGTACATGTGACACCGTAACGATGATGAGTTATGGCTATGATCCTTACCTAAGTAGCTGGAGTCCTTTCCATGGTGCAGTATATGCAGTAATTTCTTCTGTTGCTAAAATCGTGGCAGCAGGTGGTGATCATAGAAAGATTCGTTTTACCTTCCAGGAGTATTTTAGAAGGCTTGGTAATGATGCGCGTCGTTGGGGTGAACCATTAAAAGCATTACTTGGTGCTTATGATGCACAGATGAAGCTGGGGCTTCCATCCATCGGTGGTAAGGATAGTATGTCAGGGTCATTCAATGACATTGATGTACCACCTACTTTAGTATCTTTTGCTGTTGATGTTGCGAATGCAAATGAGGTAGTAACTCCGGAATTAAAAAAGGTAGGTAATCGTTTAGTACGTTTCTCTATAGAGAGGGATTCCTATGATTTGCCTGTATATGAACAGTTACAAAATTTATATCAGGCTATTACGAAATTAATCCATGAGAAGGTTATCGTATCTGCATACGCGCTAGGGGCTAAGGGTGTCGCTGAAAGTGTTTCTAAGATGGCGTTTGGTAATCAGTTTGGAGTTGATTTTGACGCTAATTTAATGGAATCAGATTTATTTACGCCTGCCTACGGAGATATCGTAGCAGAGGTAAGAGAATCAGATATAGAAAAATTAGATGCTCTAAATATTTCATACCAGATGGTAGGTACCGTTACAGATACACGCACTTTTACTTATAAAGAAGTATCCATTACGATGGAAGAAGCGTTATCCGCATGGTCAAACACGTTAGAAAAGGTATTCCCAACACGCTCTAATATGGAAGAAAGAGTGGAAAAAGAAAAGGTTCCATGCTACCTTTTTGATGCAAAGACAATCTATGTAGCAAAGAATAAGGTAGCAAAACCAAAAGTATTTATTCCGGTCTTCCCAGGAACAAATTGTGAATATGATAGCTTACGAGCCTTTGAACGAGCTGGTGCAGAGGTTAAGACTGTAGTATTTAAGAACTTAGACGAGAGAAGTATCATGGAGTCTGTGAACGCATTTGAGAAAGCGATTAAGGAAACTCAAATACTTATGTTCCCAGGTGGATTCTCCGCTGGTGATGAGCCAGATGGTTCTGGAAAGTTTATTGCCACAGCTTTTCGTAATGTTCGTATTAGTGATGCGGTGAATGACCTTTTAAAAGTAAAAGACGGTTTAGTACTTGGTATTTGTAATGGTTTCCAAGCAGTGATTAAACTTGGGTTAGTTCCATATGGA
The DNA here is from genome assembly GCF_031997925.1 of Lachnoclostridium sp. Taxonomy (NCBI): domain Bacteria; kingdom Bacillati; phylum Bacillota; class Clostridia; order Lachnospirales; family Lachnospiraceae; genus Lachnoclostridium; species Lachnoclostridium sp. The sequence continues at coordinate 13,050 of NZ_DAMADT010000051.1, forward strand.
GAGATTGTGCCACAAACAGTAGATTCACCAACCTTAACGATGAATAGCATTGGACGTCATATTTCAAAATCAGTGTATACGAAAGTGGTATCGAATCAATCTCCTTGGTTAATGAAGGCAGAACTTGGTGGCGTTTACTCCATTCCAGCTTCTCATGGAGAAGGACGATTTGTTGCGAATGAGGAGTGGCTTAAGAAACTTGCTGCTGATGGACAGATCGCTACTCAATATGTTGATGTGAATGGAAATCCAACCATGGAGGAAGACTATAATCCAAACGGTTCTTATTATGCAATTGAGGGTATTACAAGTCCAGATGGCCGTGTTCTTGGTAAGATGGCTCACTCCGAACGTCGTGGAGATGGAGTTGCTTTAAATATTTTTGGTGATCAGAATCAGTATATTTTTGAATCTGGTGTATCTTATTTTAAATAGTAATAATAGTAATAATAATCAGGGAGCTTTTACCAGGACCTGAAATAGAGAGTTTAAGCAAGCTATTGTAAAGCCGATGCATATTAGACATCGACAGCTTTACAATAGCTTTTTAAATACCACGTAGAGGCAATGAGGTTATGAGCAAGTAGTGTAAACGGATAGCGGATATCCGCTTTGACTTAATAAAATGAAATTAATTTGTTTGGTTTGGCACATTCCTAGTTCTACTTATTTGTGGGTGTTTGCAAGTTATCGTATCGTTAACGACACATTACTTGCGTAGACTTACAAATTGTAGTAGAATTTATCATACAGATAATTTGAAAATTGATGTAACATAGGAGTGAAACAATTCGTTTATACTATAGTAGATATCTAGCTTAACATTCGAAAGGTCATATCTCTATTTCAAGTAGAATCAGTATTTTCGTTTCGAAGGAAGGATTAAAAATAAGTATTATTAATGTTGTAGCTTCATAAACGAAGCATAAATTTTAATCATAGAGATTTATTGTAGATAATGTGATTACAACATACTTTTTAAAGTTTATATTTGAGAAGAATTATTTTAAATAAAAGGGTGTTAAAATGCCAGAAAGAGGTCAACATGTCAAAAGTATTAGAACGTTTTTTAAATTATGTTAGCTATCATACAACTTCGGAGGATGATCAAGAGACTGTACCAAGTACAGATAGACAATGGATACTTGCAAAGGCTTTAGAGCAGGAACTAAAAACGTTAGGAGCTACGAATGTTCGGATGAGTGAGCATTGCTATGTGTATGCTACTATTCCAGCAACAACAACCAAGAAAGTACCTGCCCTTGGATTTGTTGCTCATATGGACACTGCGCCAGCTCTAACTGCAGAAAATGCTAAGCCTAGAGTAGTGAAGAACTATGATGGTGGTGATATTGTATTAAATGAAGCATTAGGAATTGTAATGTCCCCAAAACAATTTCCAAAGCTTAAGAATAACGAAGGTGAAGATTTAGTAGTAACGGATGGAACCACTTTGTTAGGTGGCGATGATAAAGCGGGTATTGCGGAAATCATGACAATGGCGGAGTACTTATTAACTCATCCAGAAATTGAACATGGAACCATTCAGATTGGTTTCACCCCTGACGAAGAAGTCGGCCGCGGAGTGGATTTCTTTGATGTAGAAGGATTCGGAGCAGATTTTGCTTATACCGTTGACGGTAGTACACTTGGAGAAATTGAATATGAGAACTTTAATGCTGCAGGTGCAAAGTTAAGGATACAAGGAACAAGTATTCATCCAGGTTATGCAAAAGGGAAAATGAAGAATGCAGTTTTACTTGGTATGGAATTTCATCAGATGCTTCCAGTATCTGAAAATCCAGCATATACAGAAGGTTATGAAGGATTTTATCATCTGGATAAGATAGAGGGTACTGTTGATTCTGCAACACTCTATTATATTATAAGGGATCATGATAAAGTAAAGTTTGAAGAAAAGAAGAAGTTATTTTCTAGAGTTTGCGAGTTTTTAAATGAGAAATATGGGAAGGATACTTTTTCAGTTGAGATAAAAGATAACTATTATAATATGAAAGAAAAAGTGGAACCACATATGCATTTAGTTGATCGTGCCAAGGAAGCTATGGAGGCACTAGAGATTACACCGGCGATCGTTCCAATTCGTGGTGGTACTGATGGTGCTCGTCTATCCTTTATGGGTCTTCCTTGTCCAAATCTTTGTACTGGAGGCGAAAACTATCACGGACGATATGAGTATGTCTCTGTCAATGCAATGGAGAAAGTAGTTGAGCTTTTAATAAAGATTATTGAGCTATACGCTAAATAAAAGTAGAAAAAAGAGTTAGGAAAGCAGAATTACTTAAGTTTTCTTAACTCTTTTTAGTTATAACTAGAGCTTGTTTTTATATTAAAAGTTATGTCTCCTATAAAATAATAATATTGAAAAGATAGTTGACTTTAAAATAAAGTTCTGCTACACTAATTTGCAATACAAATAGAATTTTTGGAGAGTTTTGGTTAAAACGGAATACATAACTCAATAGTTTAAAGGCGTTGATGAGGAGGAGTACTTACGGAATCGAAGCAAAGAGAGGAGACGGCTGGTGAAAGTCTTCGAGAGATTCGTAGTAGTGGTGAAAGATAACTTGTAGCCATGTGGTACAGGAGTGTTTATGTACCGGGAAGTAGCCTCGGAGCTTTGAACCGAACAGTAGTTACTTAGTAGGCTTCAACGGATGTCCACCGTTAAAAGGAAACAGTATTGGTTTTGCTTAATAAGGAGCAGCCTGTACCGTAGAGAGCAGAAGAAATTCTGAAATTAGGTGGTACCACGGATATTACGTTCGCCCTAAGCATACGTGCTTATGGCGGGGGGTTTTTTT
>NZ_DAMADT010000052.1:0-15807 GCF_031997925.1 Lachnoclostridium sp.
ATGCTCATCAATTCTTAAGAATATTGCTTTCAGAACTGGAAAAATTTCTACATCTCGATTGTAATTAACCGCAGTTACTCCATATGCCTCTAGATGAAACGGATCAATCATATTAACATCATTTAGATCAGCAGTAGCAGCTTCATATGCAACATTAACTGGATGTTTTAAGGAAAGGTTCCAAATTGGGAAAGTCTCAAATTTAGCGTAACCAGCACGTACGCCGCGTTTGTGCTCATGATAGAGTTGAGAAAGACAAGTAGCCATCTTACCGCTTCCAGGACCTGGAGCTGTAATTACTACAAGTGGTCTTGTTGTTTGAATGAAATCATTTTTACCATAACCATCTTCACTTAAAATCAGTGAGATATTGTTTGGATAACCGGGAATAATATAGTGAAGGTACACTTTAACTCCCAATGCTTCTAGTTTTGATTTAAAAAGATTCGCACTGCTTTGGCCAGAATACTGAGTGATAGTTACACTACCAACATATAATCCCTTGCTATGGAAAGCGTCAATAAGTCGGAGTACATCCAAATCGTAAGTAATTCCTAAATCTCCTCGAACCTTACTCTTTTCTATATCAATGGCACTAATTACGATTACAATCTCTGCCTGATCTTTTAATTCCAGAAGCATCTTTAGTTTACTGTCTGGTTCAAAACCTGGTAATACTCGGGATGCGTGATAATCATCAAATAGTTTACCTCCAAACTCCAGATAAAGTTTGTTATCAAACTTACTGATCCTTTCCCGAATATGCTCCGATTGCATCTTTAAATACTTTTGATTGTCAAATCCGACTTTCATGTGTTACCGTCCCTTCTTTAATTTATCCTAATACATTTTTATTTTGACAAGAGAAGTAAATCCCACTTTTATGGATTAATGATAGCATGTTGATTGCTACCCTCTTGTTATTCATCAGAAAGGCTGAAAAATAAGCACTTTCTGTTTTAAATGCCTTCAAAAAAGCAAGCTTTGCTATTTTTTCTTAGTCATGACAAGAAAAAACATGTTTCATGTTCTTTTCCTTGCCATGAAATGAAAACATTTCTAAAAATACAACAAAATGGGTCTATAAAACCCAAACACGACTATTATAGCACAGGAAAATACAGTACTCAACCCAAAAGAGTTGCCATTTTTCTTAAAAAAATATTTGTTTTTGGTATATTAGTATAATCCGATAGAATAATAGTATTCTATTTTCTATATTTTTCAATATTGATAATCATTGCTATTTTGTATATAATAATCTCGAAGAACATAAATAGATTTTTTTACAATATATTGTCTATTTTTTAACGACAAATCAATATGTTGTGGTTTACTGGTCAAGCTTTACGTAATATTTTGCTTGCTCCCGAGTTTATCCACACAGCTGTATCAGCGTAAGGAGGGATAATGATGACTTCAGTTATGAAACATGAATGGGAAGGTTTTAAACAAGGTAGATGGAGCACTTCAGTAAATGTTCGAGATTTCATACAGAACAATTATACAATGTATGATGGAGATGAATCCTTTTTAGCAGAAGCAACCGAAGCCACCAAAAAACTTTGGGCTCAGGTTATGGAGCTATCAAAGCAGGAAAGAGAGAAAGGTGGAGTCCTTGATATGGACACCAAGGTTGTATCTACTATAGTTTCTCACGGCCCTGGCTATTTAGATAAAGATATTGAAACAATAGTTGGTTTTCAGACCGACAAGCCATTTAAGAGATCACTTCAGGTCTTTGGTGGTATTCGTATGGCACAGAGTGCTTGCCATGAATATGGATATGAAGTAGATGATGAGGTAGTACGTATTTTTACAGATTACCGCAAGACACATAATCAAGGCGTATTTGATGCTTATACTGATGAAATGAAACTCGCCAGAAAATCAGCAATCATTACTGGTTTGCCAGATGCTTATGGTAGAGGTAGAATTATTGGCGATTACCGTCGAGTAGCACTTTACGGTACAGATTTACTTATTGAAGACAAAAAAGAACAACTTACAACTTCCTTAAAGAGAATGACAAGTGATAATATTCGATTAAGAGAAGAATTAGCAGAACAAATTCGTGCATTAAAAGAATTAGCAAAGCTTGGTGAAATCTATGGTTACGATATTACGAAACCAGCTACAAATGCAAAGGAAGCTATTCAGTGGCTTTACTTTGGATATCTTGCAGCTGTAAAAGAGCAAAACGGTGCGGCAATGAGCTTAGGCCGTACTTCTACATTCCTTGATATTTATATCCAGAGAGATTTAGATAATGGAGTAATTACAGAAGAAGAAGCACAAGAATATATCGATCATTTTATTATGAAACTTCGTCTAGTGAAGTTTGCTAGAACGCCAGAATACAATGCCCTATTTTCCGGTGACCCTACTTGGGTAACAGAGAGTATCGCTGGTATTGGTACGGATGGACGACATATGGTAACAAAGACATCCTTCCGTTACCTTCATACATTAGATACCCTTGGAACTGCTCCAGAACCAAACATGACAGTTTTATGGTCAACTAGACTACCAAGATTATTTAAAGAATATTGTGGAAAGATGTCAATTAAATCCTCATCTATTCAGTACGAAAATGATGATATCATGCGTCCAACTCATGGTGATGATTATGCAATTGCTTGTTGTGTATCCTCTATGAAAATTGGTAAAGAGATGCAGTTCTTTGGAGCTCGTGCAAATCTTGCTAAGTGCCTTCTTTATGCAATCAATGGTGGTGTAGATGAAGTTCTTAAGATTCAAGTTGGTCCAAAGTACCGTCCAGTTGAGGGTGAATACCTTAATTACGAGGACGTAGTGTCAAAATATAAAGATATGATGGAGTGGCTTGCAGAGCTTTATGTAAATACGTTAAATGTAATCCACTACATGCATGACAAATACAGTTACGAAAGAATTCAAATGGCACTTCATGACCGTGAAGTAAAGCGTTACTTTGCAACTGGTATTGCAGGTCTTTCTGTAGTAGCAGACTCTCTAAGTGCAATTAAGTATGCTAAGGTAAAAGTAATTCGTGATGAGAATGGTATCGTAACAGATTACGAAATCGAAGGAGATTATCCAAAGTACGGTAACAATGATGATCGAGTGGACGATATTGCTGTACAGTTAGTGCATGACTTTATGAACATGATTCGTAAGCATCACACTTATCGTGATGGATTCCCAACCATGTCAATTTTAACAATTACTTCTAATGTTGTTTATGGTAAGAAGACAGGTAATACTCCAGACGGACGTAAGAAGGGTGAACCATTAGCACCTGGTGCTAACCCAATGCATCGTCGTGATACTCATGGTGCTGCAGCATCCCTAGCTTCGGTAGCAAAGCTTCCATTCCGTGATGCGCAGGATGGTATTTCGAATACGTTCTCCATTGTACCGGGTGCATTAGGTAAGAATGATGTGTTATTTGCTGGAGACTTAGATTTAGATGATATGTCTGATAACTAAGAAAGGAAGGATCCGACATGACGGAGCAAGAAAGAATAAATGAACTGGTTGCTATGCTTGACCAATTTGTCGAAGGCGGCGGTGGGCATATGAATATAACGGTAGAAGATTCTAAATTTATGGCAGCGGACCGGATAGATAAAACGTCCATCAGTGCAGATTGTCAAGGTGGAAACGTCGCATGTCAGGTTCCGACATTGCATCAAGGGATTGATGACTAATAAGAAAGATCTTTAAAATTAGTTCCTTTTGGAATTTTCTATAGATATTTCTAGATTAATACCTGCAGCTAAAGTTAGCAGGTCACGGAAAGGGATGGTTATTAATATGTCGAATCAACAAGTAGAAAATTTAGTATCATTATTAGATGGTTATGTAGAGAAAGGTGGACATCACTTAAATGTGAATGTGTTCACAAAAGAGACTTTATTAGATGCTCAGGCTCATCCTGAAAATTATCCACAGCTTACTGTACGTGTTTCTGGTTATGCTGTAAACTTTACGAAACTTACGAAAGAGCAGCAGGATGATGTTATTTCAAGAACATTCCATCAGTCGATGTAAGTGATTTATATCCATGTAAGTGATTTATATTTATGAGTAAAAGTGAACTCCCATCACTTTTATGAAAAATAAAAATATGTAGCGTTAAGTCGATAGGAGTTTGCTACCTTTTATTCATGACAAGTGAGACAGCTTGCTGGCTCAATTAATGCATGGAGGTAGTAGGCTCCTTTTTGAAATTGAAGTATTAGAACAAATAATATGATATTATCAAATTTTTACTCAAAAAATAGCAATGAATAGCAGAAGGTGTCATTGACTAAAATTCCATAAATTGGTATATTGTATCTAGTCATATTTTACTAGTTTACAGATTTTTACCAATGAGGGAAGAACGGAGGAACTATGTTAGGAAAAGTTCATTCAACAGAATCATTTGGAACAGTAGATGGACCTGGTATCCGCTTTGTCGTATTTTTACAAGGATGTCCTATGAGATGCAAGTATTGCCATAACCCGGATACTTGGGAGGTAAATGGAGGTACACTTCGCTCGGTAGAAGATATTCTAAAAGAATATGATTCTTATAAGGAATTTTTAAAAGGCGGAGGAATTACAGTAACAGGTGGAGAACCTTTACTTCAGCTTGAGTTTGTCACAGAATTATTTGAAGAGGCGACGAAGAAAGGAATTCATACCTGCATTGATACGTCAGGTATTACATTTCGACCAGCGGATAAAGAAAAGTACTTACCTTTGCTAAAGGTAACAGACTTAGTAATGTTAGATATAAAGCAGATGGATGCGATGAAGCATAAAGAATTGACAGGACATGATAATGCAAACATCTTAGAATTTGCGAGATTTCTCTCAGATCAAAAGGTTACGCTTTGGATACGATTTGTTGCAGTACCTGAGCTAACCGATGATTCTAAAGAACTAATACAGCTTGGAGAGTTTTTAGCAGAATTAACATCCTTAAAAGCTTTGGATGTACTTCCTTATCATACGATGGGAAAAAGTAAATATGAAGCAATGAACATGAAATATCCATTAGAGGGAGTACCGGATATGAAAGTGGAGGATGCGGTTAATATTAGAAATATTATTCTAAAGGCACGAAAAGAAGCAATCAATAAGCGGAAATCTACCTTAAGTTAGATGTGTTATGCTGCCCTTTGCATTCGCAGAGGGCAGTCCACGAAGCTGTTAGTTACCATAGAAAACCTTGGTACTAAATGGTGATATATACAAAAGTAAGATAAAACTGTTTTTACAATAACTATAATAAAAGATGGTAAAATTTCTGCAGAATATATTATTATTCTATTATAAGGGAGTCTACTGCATGATAATCTACATACGAATCTTTCTCTACGGTATTGTTATTGGTAGCTTCCTAAATGTCTGCATCTACCGCATTCCAAGACAAGATAACATCGTCATAACCAGGTCTCATTGCATGAAGTGTGGGACTGCACTTCAGGCAAGAGATTTAATACCGATGTTTTCCTACATCTTCTTAGGTGGTAGGTGCAGATATTGTAGGGAAAAAGTATCGTTGCAATATCCTTTTGTGGAAATTCTAAATGGAAGCCTGTGGGTAGTGACATTTTTATTGGTAGATGACCCTGTTAAAAGCATATTGTATTGCTTGATGATTTCTGGACTTCTCGTACTTAGTGTGATTGATTGGCGGACATTTGAGATACCGTTTGGGATCAATGTCTATTTATTTGTAATAGGATTAATTCGAGAGATTGTGGATGGAATTTCTATTTCCATCTTACTTGATTTTGCGCTGGTAAGTGGTTTTCTACTGTTCCTTTTTCTAATTACAAGAGGAAGAGGGATAGGAGGCGGTGACATCAAACTGATGGCAGCAGTAGGCCTTGTCCTTGGATGGAAGCTTACCATTGTAGCGCTCTTTTTTGGATGTTTGTATGGTTCAGTGATTCATATCATACGAATGAAAGTAAGGAAAACGGAACATGTTCTTGCTATGGGGCCGTATTTATCAGCTGGTATCATTACCGCTGTTTGGTTTGGTACAAAAATATTAGAATGGTATAACGCGGGGTGGAAATAGTTATGGCTCGCAGGCAGTTCAGTAGCGGTTTCAAATTCCTTAGCAGAGCGTTTAATTTATGATAAGTCAGAAGATGGATAAGGATTAGGATTAAAGAATAGAAACCGAAGTGATGATTGTACATCACTTCGGTTTTTTATGAAGACGTTTGTTTGCATGTAACCGCAATATTATAACTTATTCCAATGGTTGGAATCCAAAGTAATTTAAGATACCAAGGTAAATTCCATAAGCAAAGGTATACTGCTCATTTTGAAGAAGCAAGTTATCCTCATAATTTGTGATATATGCTAACTCAACAAGAATGGATGGCATCTGAGTACGACGTAATACATATAAGGATGGATTCGCTCTTACTCCATTGTATCTCGTACCTACTGTATCTACCATAAATTCCAATACGGATTCTGCTAAATTTGCAGCTTCAGTATAAAGAGCATAAACATAAACCTCAGAGCCATTTATCGCTGGATTAACATTTGCATTGCAATGGATACTGATAAAATAATCTGCTGGCCAAGAGTTTGCCATTTCAACTCTTGTTCTTAAGCTAGTAGAATTACTAGTTCCAAGAACTTCAGTAATAGTTTGGCGTGAAGTACGGGCTTCAAATCTAGGATCATTATTCAACAGGTCTCTTAGATAGATACCTACATTAAAGGTTACGTCCTGTTCGTCGATACCAAAACCGCTAGCCCCGCCGTTAATACCACCCGGATTGTGACCTTGATCTATAAATATTTTAATTGCCATAATAACTCACGTTTTCGTTTTACTATATCTTATTCATATAAGAACGAATTGATATATAGAAAAACAATCTTTCTATCTTTTTTGCTAGGTTAATTGTCGAAATAGCCCGTATAGATCGAGTTTGCCATAGCCCCAGATAGGATTCGGATACACCATATTAGGATTTCTAGATGCTCCACGATTTAACAATCCGCCAATATTTCTACCAGTTATAGTGGTATAGTTTCCTTTTAATGCAGCCCATTCCATGATCAATGCCATAATTCCAGCAGTATGTGCAGCAGCAGCCCCTGTACCAGTAGCGCTACCATAGGAATTTTGAAGTGTTGGGCAAGTTAATTGATATCCTGGGGCAGCAATGTCTGGTTTCACGACTGTACTAAGAGTAAAACCTCTGCTTGAATCGGTAATTATATTATCATTATTTTGATTGTAGGCGGTTACAGTAACAGTATTTTCTGCATTACCAGGGCTTGTTATGGTTATATTTGGGTCTGGTTCAAAAAAATAAGTTTCGGTTGAGATGAGGTTGCCAGATGGAAGCCATGCATGAAATGTAATAGCTCTTTTTTCTAAACTTACTAACTCAATAGTCCAAATCCCGCTTTTGGCGTTTTCAAATCTTATCAGGATAAGCTGATTTCCTGTTTCCTCCTCAAAATTTATATTACTTATATATAGAATTGATGAGTCCAGATTAAAATCAAATTCACGACATTCATTTAATCCCGGAGAAACCAGTGTTGTTTTTTCACCGGATGGTGAGGTGATTGTAACTGCAAGTCTAAAAGGAAGTCCCTGCCATATCTCAAGGGAAAACATTTTATCTTGTTCTGAAACATTCAGATGAAATTGTGTTTTAAAATTATTTTCTGTTACCTCACCCTTATAATGCCTGTAACTATTCCCTTCATTCCCTGCAGCGACGCTTATTCCAATACGTGGAGTGATTGATAGGTTATTTATTAAAAGACTTAGAGTGCCACTTCCGTCATGACTACCTTGGCTTGAACCCATACCTATGCATATTATTAATGGTTTATTGATTTTTGCAGCAACAGATCGCACATATTCTATGCCAAACATGATATCAGATTCCTGATAACATTCAATATTATCTGGTACCGAAAAAATTCTCCGACTATATCTTTTTGCTTGTTTTAATTTCACTACAATTAGTTCTGCACTGGTTGCTATACCACTAAAATCTTCTATTTTATTTGGGTTACCAGCAGCTATACCAGCAAGCATTGTACCGTGCCCATTATTATCCGTTGATGGCACGGATGAATAAGGATTTGATTGCTTTAAGGCATAATTCAATAAATTCTTGCTATATTCTGTTCCGAATGTAAAACCTGCCGGTGGAGGTCCATTTTCAATAGTCTGATCCCAGATAGAGTAGATTCTTGAGGTTCCATCCGTGTTTCGGAAGGCTTGATGCTGATAATCTATACCTGTATCAATAAAAGCCATTAAGATACCTTGGCCATAGAGTGGGAGATTTGTAAAATTCCGTACATTAAAAACGCCAGACTTTTCTAGACTTATTGTGGAATTTAATGTATAAATTTTAGGAAACATACGGTATGGATAGGTATCTAAAATACACATTCTAAAGTCGCTAACGGATACATGATTTATTGAATTTCGTTCATTGATTCTCGTAACATTATCATCTTTTTTTAATTGTTCAGCCAATATATTGTCAATGATTAGGTCGAAATAGTTCTCATCAATAACTTTATTAATAGTAATCTCCTTCCTCGATGAACTATGAATACAATTTCTTATCATAATGTTATGAGTAGAAGAATCGTTATATTCATTGTTAAAGAGGAGAATATGTTAAGTTAGATAAAATAAAGATATCATAATAGCTCAAGATTCTGCCTACAATTTTCATACAATCTCATAAAAAGCGGGATAAGAATATAGACGAATAGAATCAAATATGTTTTACAGTAAGAATTGCAATGGATTTCTTAGGGAGCACCACGTCTCCAACTATTAACTAGTATTTCAACGTGGTGTGTAATTTATGACAAGGAAAAGATCAAAAATCGAGCTTTTCCTTACTACATAATTATTTAGAACAGATTAGCACTCTTCTTCACTGATTTGATCTTGAATAAAGGTAGCCAATCTAAAATTGTGTCTGTGACCGTCATTTTGTGTTGTTACAGATTCTAGAAAATGAACATGCCTATCACCAACAGGAATTGCGCCCCCGGTTTTTCCACAGAATTCATGAAAATGATTCTCATAAAAATCTGTTCTAAACTTTACATTGTGAATGTGATCCTTATGACCAATTGGAATTACTTCTCCAGAAACAGTAGCAAAGCGATGGTTATGAGGATCTTCTTGTCGTTCTGCTATTTCAAGGCTGCCCTGTATTTCATGAACATGAGTCTGTTCTCTTTCTCTTTTGTGGTGATAATCAAAACACTGATGATTATAGTTACCCATTACTTTTTACTCCTATTCTAATATATTAGGAAATAAAAAATGCTTCCCATGTTACATTATGCAAAAATTGTTATAAAGTGAAAAATAATGAAGGATTAAGTAGAATATTTAAAAAAATTAGAGGAAAGGTTTTAAAAATAAATAAGGCTACTGATTCATTATTAAAGTGCACCATAAATATTAGATTATTTATCTAACATTTAGGTACACTTCATAGTTTCAGTAGCTTTTTTTGTATATTATTTAGAGATTGCTAAAAATTACAATTATTCTTGCTATACAAATAGGTGTATAGAATTCCGTGTCTAATTTCATCGGTTATTATTTCTGTTAACATATTGATATGAATACGATCCTGCATAGCAAAGAGAATCTGACGGTATTTGGCTACTGCACTTTCTTCACCTATAATGGAACGTTGAAGACCTTCGCAGTAACTTGATGGAGGTACAAAACGTTCGCCAGGTAACTGAGGGGGTGTTTTCCCTGTAAGTTCAGAATACAGTTTAAGAAAAAGACTATGATGTCTGATTTCATTATCACGTATTCCAGTTATAATTTGCCTATCTTCCTCAGATGGTGCATTATTTATTAAATAGGTATAAAATAATCTGTCCTCTTCTTCACCGGCAATAGCTTCCTCAATAAGTACAATAGCGTTTGTAAAATTTTCGGGATATGAATAAATATCCTCATTAATTGTAGTATTATTAGTAGTATTATTATTGTTGTTATTAGCGGTTGTGCGAACATCATAAAATACAGGTTCGTTGTAATCATAACGGGATTCATTGAATCGATAGTAACCATTATAGTGCATAAATTTCTCCAATATTAGCGTTTTTAATATTATATGATTGGAAAAATAGAATGGCACATCTATCGTTGTAGACTTTACTCAATCAAAGTCATATTCTATATAGAGATTGATATGGCCTTGGGAGACGCTGTACTAATGAAGATAGTAATTATAAGAAATACTTTATATTTTAAGTATCAAATTGTCTGAGACAGGGTCATGAAAACTATATGAGTCATATATTGTGTTATGTAAAAACTAAAAGGTGATATAAATGAAAATTGTTCAGGTGGCTCCCGATGTTTATCCTATCCCTCCGGTTAACTATGGAGGAATAGAACGGGTTATGTACGACTTAATAGAAGAACTGGCCAGGAGAGGCCATGAGGTCTTTCTTTATGCGCCAAAAGGGAGCAAGACGAGTGCCAGGTTAATCCCGTACCAGCATGAGAAGTCATGGAGTCAGCATGAGATATTGAAATATGTGTCAGCCACATTACCCGAGGGAAGTGATATTATCCATGACCATACCCATGCATCCATTATAGGAAGAGCCGCATTGCCTGTACCGACGGTATGTACGGAGCACTTTTCGGCAAATTGTCCAGTAAAATATCCTGTTTATGCAAGCAGAACTGTTCAAGAAAGGTATGGATGCAACCAGGGCTTTTTTATCCATCATGGGATCCGTTTGGAAGACTTTGAATATAAGGAGTTTAAGGAAGATTACCTTTTTTATATTGGAAAACTGGATGAATCCAAAGGACCTCAATTTGCTGTAAAGGTCTCAGAAAGAACGAATAAAATGCTTATACTTGCCGGTCCAATCCACGATAATGTTTATTTTGATAAGACAATTGCACCTGTGATAAAAGTAAATCCTAATATATTCTATATCGGTGAAGTTGGAGGGAGAAGAAAGCAAGACCTTCTTAAGAATGCCGCATGTGTACTATTTCCGACCTTATGCCAGGAATCCTTTGGGCTGGTTGCAATTGAAGCGTTGGCTTGCGGAACACCGGTATTATCATTTCCAAGTGGAGCAGTACCTGAAGTACTACAAGGATTTCCTGACTTTATATGTACGAATGTAGATGAAATGGTTCGAAAAGTGCTTAGCGGAGACTATCCAAAACCTCAGCTGTTAAGAGATTATGTTAAGAATAATTTTAGCATTGAAATCATGGCTGACAGGTATCTTAAAGTATACAGGAAGGTTTTGGAGTTGGAACATTTATATTATTCTTAACTGTATGTACAAAAAGTAACAAAAAATTGCATATTGCGTACTATGTAAATATTCTTACAAGTCAAGGAGGCTGAAATTATGAAGGGGGATCCCTTTTTAATTATGATACGCATTAAGTTAGCTGCTCCTGAAACAAATAACATGAATAATAACCTTGCAGCGTTTAGACAGCAAGGTTATTTTACTATAAGTTACTTTTTATGAACAATTGATTCACTTGATTCACACTGTCCAGTCTATGGGAATATATTATATTGAATATCTTAAGGTTAAGGAGATAAGGAAAAATATGCCCTCAATTTATGAGTCCAAATTAGAAAATGGTGAAGCTCTAACTCTGAAAGAGCTTTTTTATTATGCAGAAAAGCTTTTTGACGGCAAACAATATGATAAATCTATGGAGTATTATGGAAAATTCATAAAAGAAAAGGAAGGCTGGACCGGAGATAAGCTTATCGCCTGTGACAGGCTTGCAGATATGTTCAGACAAAAAGAGGACAAGGAAAACGAAATGCAAATCGTGTTCAAATCCTTTGAATTTGACTTACCTAGACCGGAATTTTTATGTAGGCTAGGAGTGCTATTTACTGAACTAGGTCAAATAAATATGGCAGTTTTCTGGTATAACCTTGCATTATCTATAGAGAAACCGGAAGATCATCTGGGTTTTTTCAAGGAGGAGTACTGGAGCTGGCTACCACATCTCAAGCTTTGTGGCTGCTACTTTAAACTTGGAGATTATAATAAGGCATATATGCATAACGAACTTGCGTTAGGTTTTAAACCAGGTGATGTGAGCCTACTGCATAATAAAAAGTCACTGGAAGTGCTTATGAATAATAATAAACCGGAGGGTCAAGTAAACCACAAAAGAAATTTAACAATTGTCCAGGTTGCACCAGATGTTTATCCTGTACCTCCTGCTAATTATGGCGGAATAGAAGTTGTAATCTATGAAATAACGGAAGAACTCGTAAGAAGAGGGCATAAGGTATACCTTTATGCACCGGAAGGGAGCAAAACAAGCGCCACCTTAATTCCTTACCAGCATTCGGGTAAGGGTGATTTTAACCAAATAGCTGAATATGTTCTTAAAACCATGCCAGAGGATGTTGATATCATACATGATCATACGCACATTTCAGTTTTGGGTAAAAAGAATCTAAATACACCGACTATATGTACGATTCACGGTACAATAAACTATCGTGTAAAATACCCCGTTTTTGTTAGCCAAAGAGCGCTTAACGTAATTGGTGGGGGCCATGGATTTTATGTGTACAATGGACTTAATCTGAAAGAGTATGAGTATTCTGAGGAAAAAGATGATTATATGCTCTACCTTGGAAGGCTCGACAAGATGAAAGGGCTAGGGCATGCTCTCGATATTGCAGATCTGACGAATAAGAGGCTTGTTATTGCAGGTCCCGTACATGATCTTGGCTATTTTAACAGTGAAGTGGAGCCGAGGATAAGAAAAAATCCGAAAATACAATATATTGGATCTATAGGAGGCAAGGAGAAGCAGGAGATTCTGAAAAAAGCTAGTTGCCTTTTATTCCCTACTTCATGGGAAGAACCATTTGGCCTTGTAATGATTGAAGCGATGACTTGCGGAACCCCTGTCATTGCACTTGGAAATGGAGCTGTTCCTGAAGTCCTTAAAGGATTTCCCGACTGTATTTGCAACAGCGTTGATGAAATGACGGATAAGGTGATGAAAGGAAACTATGCAAGGTCTAACGAGCTTCGTGAGTATGCAATCAAACATTTTACAACCGAGAAGATGGTGGACGGATATCTGGAGGTCTATGAAAAAGTAATTTCGGAACAGCCTGTCCACATAAGCATTCCAAGTAAAGTAAAAAGCAGAAAAGATACCTTGAAAATTATTCAGGTAGCCCCTGATGCTTTCCCTGTCCCGCCTAAAGACTATGGTGGAATTGAAAGGGTTATATATGACCTTACGGAAGAGCTTGTCAAACGAGGTCATGAGGTATTTCTCTTCGGAGCAGAGGGTAGCGTAAGCAGTGCAAAAATAATTCCATATACGCATAAAGGTCCAGATTCTGAAAAAATAGCTGAATTTATAAAGAGAACCATTCCCTCTATTGGCGCAGATATAATACATGACCATACACATGCTTCCGTTTTAAGCCGGTGTGACCTTTCATTGCCTATTATCAGTACCATTCATGACAGTCGTAAAAACTCCGCAAAAAATCCTATTTACCTATGTCAGAAAGCACTAAGAATTGCTGGATTGAACCAGGGATATTATGTATATAACGGTATTAATCCTGGAGATTATGAGTTTTCTGAAAGCAAAGAGGATTACCTTATTTTCTTAGGAATTTTATATTCACATAAAGGGATCAACTATGCACTTGATGTAGCTGAAAGAACAGGAATGCGACTCATTATTGCGGGACCTCTTTATGATATTGAGTATTATAAAAAAGCGATAGAACCTCGGATAAAAGCAAACGCGAATATAAGTTATGTAGGTTCTGTCGGAGGAAAAGAGAGGCAGAAACTTCTGAAACATGCTAAATGCATGCTTTTTCCGACTGTATGGGAGGAGCCTTTTGGACTTGTAATGGTTGAAGCAATGGCATGCGGTACACCTGTCCTTGCATTTGGCAACGGAGCAGTCCCGGAGGTACTGAAAGGATTCCCTGAATTCATTTGTAGTAATGTGGATGAAATGATTCAGAAGGTCCAAAATATGGAATTTCCGAAAGCGAAAGTACTAAGAACCTATGTTGAGAATAATTTCTCCGCAGCAAAAATGGCGGATAATTATTTAGATATTTATAGAAAAGTTATTGAAGAAGATAGAAGTTAGTAGGCACAACATCATTTTGTAACCATAATAAATATATAAAACAGAAGTTTGCTGAGGTGGATTTATGATTACTATCAGTTTGTGTATGATTGTCAAAAATGAAGAGGATAATATTTCTAGATGTTTGATTTCAGTTAGAGATATTGTTGATGAAATTATAATTGTTGATACGGGATCTACTGATAAGACAAAAGAAATAGCAGGACTATTTACAAATAAAGTCTATGATTTTGAGTGGATAAATGATTTTTCAGCAGCAAGGAATTTTTCATTTTCGAAAGCAACAAAGGACTATATTCTTTGGTTGGACGCTGATGATGTACTCCTTGATGCAGACCGGTTAAAATTAAAGAGGGTTAAGGAAATTCTTGACCCGAGTGTCGATGTAGTAATGATGAATTACAACTATGCATTTGATGAAAAAGGTAATGTAGTATTATCGCATTTCAGGGAACGGCTATTAAAAAGAGCAAAGAATTTCTTCTGGAGCGATCCAATTCATGAGTTTATTTCATTTGAGGGAAAAGTAGTAAATTCTGATATAACCATTACTCATAAAAAAGCGCATACGAACAACCGTAGAAATTTAAACATACTTGAAGCAATGTTGGCCGAAGGCAAGGAGTTTTCACCGCGCAATATGTTTTACTTCGCAAGGGAAAAGCTAAATGTGAATGAATATGAGGGAGCTATTGAATATTTTAACAAGATGCTTGATTCAGAAAAAGGATTGCCTGCAGACTGCATAACCTCCTGCATTTATCTTGCTAAAGCATACAAAGCTAAAGATGACAGGAAAAATATGCTTAAAGCCTTGATCAGAAGCTTTGAATACGACACACCAAGAGCAGAAATCTGCTGTCAACTAGGTTATTTCTATAAGGATATCGAGGATTACAAAAGAGCTATTTTTTGGTTTGATCTGGCTATGAAGCTTGAAAAACCTGAATCAAAATGGGGACCAATACTTCATGAATATTGGGGTTTCATACCATCTATTGAGCTGTGTTTATGTTATTACAAGCTGGGAAATATTGAAGAAGCTATTAAATTTAATAATAAAGCTGCAGAGTATAAACCTGAGCATCCTTCAGTTTTACAAAACAAAAGAGTTTTTGGCAATATTAAAAATTAAATATATAAATATAATCACCGGATACCCCAATTATTTCAGAACTTTCGTGTAACAATTTAGGTTATTACGACATAATTATGTATATAGAGATACTATTTGAATTAAAAGGGGGGGTGACAAATGCCTAATAATAAAAAATTTTACAACAAGTTTGATGTTAAAAAAAACGGGAAGCTCTCAGAAGATGATTACAACCAATGTCATCATAACGATGATGATTATGGACACGATTGTGATGACGACGATAGCAGATACGATTGTGATGACGACGATTATAGACACGATTGTCATAAAGACTGTGATAATATCTGTGATGAATGCTGCTTTTTGTGTGATACTGAATTGATTATTTGCCTTCTTACCAATAAAAAATTCGGATTAAAGGAGATCAAAAGAGAAGTAAGAAGGATTGAAACTATAGTTGGTGCTATCGAGACTATAGTTGTTGAAATTCAGACCCAGGTAGCTGTGATCGACACGAATGTGG
>NZ_DAMADT010000053.1:0-15774 GCF_031997925.1 Lachnoclostridium sp.
ACCCACGTATCTAGCTTGGAAGGCTAGTGTTCTACCATTGAACTACACCCGCATGCGTGTTTTGTTATTCAGTCGGGGTGACAGGATTCGAACCTGCGACCTCTTGATCCCAAATCAAGCACTCTAGCCAAACTGAGCCACACCCCGGTAAATAAAACCACACATCATTCTGTTGTGCATCCTTAAGAAGTGTTCTCTGTCAGACGCAAGAGTTATTATATATGACAAAAAGGTGAATGTCAACACTTTTTTTATAAGATTTTATATCCAGTTTATACCACTAACTATTTAGGAATATCTTACAGACTATCTTCAATGAAATTCAGTGTATAATGCGCTTCTCCTTTTGCATCAATCTCCATTATAATAAACGTTGGTATTCGCCCTGTTTGTCTAGGCTGTGTAATGCTACCAGGATTAATGACAGAAAGGTTATCCTCCGCCAAATCAATCAAAGGTTGATGAGTATGTCCAAACATTACAATATCTGCACCATTTAATACAGCTGCCTCTTTTAGTTGTTCTGTTCCATAATTTACTCCATAACGATGACCATGCGTTAACATTACATAGTATTTCCCGATTTCTAAAAATTTTTCACGTGGTATGTCGGTAAAATAATCATTATTTCCTGAAACCATCTCAACTTGGCAGTCAGCAATCTCATTAATATACGATGCATCACCTTCTAAGTCTCCAAGATGGATTAACATGTCAATAGGAGAAACCTTTTTTATTGCTCTTTCCAAATTAGTATATCTTCCATGGGAATCACTTACAATTAGTATCTTCATGTGCGCTCTCCTAAACCTATAATTCTTCCTTCATTGCATTCAACGCTTTCGCCCTATGACTAATTGTATTCTTTTGCTCTGGTGTTAATTCTGCAGTAGTACAACCGTACTCTGGCACAACAAAAATTGGGTCATAACCAAATCCATTTTCACCAGCGATCTCATATCCGATAGTTCCTTCAATGGTTGCTCTTTTCACCTTAATTTCTCCATTTGGCCAAGCACATGCAATGACACATACAAACCTGGCCGAACGTTTCTCTTCTGCTACTCCTTTAAGCAAGGACAAGATATGATTATTCTTAATATCATAGGAGGTATCTTCTCCTAGATAACGAGCTGAATATACCCCTGGAGCTTTCTTAAGGTAATCAACTTCAAGTCCGGAATCATCCGCTAAAACAATTTCTCCCGTCATTTCCATAATTGTTTTTGCTTTTATTATAGCATTTTCTTCAAATGTTGTTCCGGTTTCTTCAATTGAAGTTTCTATTCCAGCTTCTTTCATGGATACCACTTCATAATCCAAGTCTTTTAATATCATCCTTATTTCTTTCATTTTTCCTTCGTTGGATGTTGCAAAAATAATCTTTCTCATCGTTAGCTTCCTTACTTTTAATTTCTAATCTAATATCTATCACCTAATATACCACATCTGTATGTAGATATGATATAGCAATAACAAGGAAAAGCACGCTTCGCGAACTTTTCCTTGTCATCAATAAGAAACATGAAATGTTTTTTTCATACCATTATCTCATTACTGCCATTTGTCCTTTATCTTCCTGCCCTAATTTCTTATAAGCAGACAATATCGCATCGTATGCACCTTTCGCAACCTTTTGTTTTCCTTCCTTACTAGTTAAGAAGTTTAGGTCTCCTTGATTTGACATAAATGCAACTTCTACTAATGCAACTGGTACATTTGCCTCTCCTACGATATATACATCTTTGCTACGTGGAACCAGTCCTCTGTCTTCTAAGCCAATTTCCTTCACAACTTCTTTTAGACAAATAGCTGCAAAGTCTTTAGAATTCATCCTCGTCCAATCATTTTGTTTCTCATTATAAAGCACCTCTGTACCGTGTACACCACGTTCATCATTTGCATTACAATGAAAACTTAAGAAAAGATCAGCCTCCACATCATTTGCCAGGTTTACTCGCTGATTAAGAGTAAGTCCACGATCCGTGGTTCTGGTATAATAAACCTTAATGTTCTCTTTATCTAATAATTCTTTTAGCTCTAGTACCATAGAAAGGTTCATATCTTTTTCATGGTAAACGAAATCCCTTGAGTAAGTTCCAGAATCATATCCACCATGTCCAGCATCTACAACAATGATTTTATCATAAATATCTTTCGGACGCACTAGGGAAATATAGTAGTTGTAATCGTCCTCAAAAAATAAATAAGCATAGGTTTTGTTTAATTCCAATGTTATCTCGGTCTTAAAACACTCATTTTCAGGATAAGCATAACTGTTTACTTGAAGACTCTTTATGCAATCAGTGACAGTTATATTTTCTAATTCCTCTTTATCTGGTGAATTTTCGTTTGATCCAGTCGTTGAAGCTTGGTTACTGGTTGTATCTTTGGTATGAATCTCGGATTCTGGTTTCCCTTTAAAATAGTTCCCCTGATACATTCGATAAATTTGGTTCTCTTCTATCTTTGTTTCAAAGGAATCTGTAATAATGAAACGTATCCGTCGATCCACGGACTCATCGATTAATTCAGCCATAGCTGAATTTGATAAATGAGAGGGCTTTTCTACTACAATAAAGTTATTACCTAGCCTTTCCTTTATATCCTCTGAAATACCACCAGGTATTTGCTGCTTGGCATTCTGTTCACAGTTAGGATCCTCTTGATATGATAGGGGCTTTATGCTTTCTTTCTCACTAATCGGAAGCATAGTAGAAATTGTTGTTGGAAGCATAGGAAATATACCAGCGTACGTTACTTTTCCCTTTTCTAGTTTAAGTACAAAAGGAATTAGTAATACACAGGCCATGAGCAAAACACTGTAAGCTGCTGCGCGCTTCAATATCCTATCTTCTGGCACTTTTGTTCCTCCTAACATTATAATAGTTAATTAATTAAACTTTATATATATATCGGCATGAAACTGCTTTCATTAACATTTTTTTATATGTTAAGCATAATTATTTTCACTTTATTTTTTTATCTTATACCGATTCAATTGTTATTATCCACAAGTTATTACTAGGATTTTATTGTCTTTTTCCTATAATCAACTTATAATATAAGGAGTAGCCAAGGTACATATGATGTATTTTTATGCTACTTATTTCCTAGGTAAGAAAGGAGATTTTGAATTGAAAGCAACAAATCCTATTGTAGTTCAAAAAGATGGGTATGAAACAATTCTTTACCCTCAGTTATGCCAGACAGAGCCCGTAAAAGGCACAATATTATTGCTTCACGGTATGGCAGAACACCATAAGCGCTATCAAATCTTTACTGATTATTTAAACAGTTGTGGTTATGACGTTTATCGATATAACCATAGGGGTCATGGTACGGATCAGAAACTTGAAGACCTTGGCTATATAGCTGATAATGACGGATATAAGATTTTAATCTCTGATGCTTTTAATGTCTTAACTTATCTAAAAGAAAATAACCGTACTAACAAATTGATCTTAATTGGACATAGTATGGGTTCTCTAGTATCAAGAAATGTGATGCAATTTTTTAAGGACTTAGATTGTGCTGTCATAATAGGAACAGCTTTTAATCCACGCTCAAAATCCCGGATTGGTATCGCATGTGCACATACAATAAAGAAATTTAAGGGAGCAAGACATTACTCCGCCTTCTTGAATAAACAATTATTCGAAACGAAGCACTACACCTCTCTTTCTGAACGAACTAATTTTGATTGGTTATCTCGTAACAATCCGAATGTTGGCGCTTATATTCATGATCCTTACTGTGGGTTTCAATGTAGCACAAGCTTCTATGAGGATCTTGCTAACTTAGATTATCATGCAGGGTTACCAAAACGAATAAAACTAGTTCGTAAAGATTTACCGATTCTTTTTACAAGTGGTACGAAAGATCCAGTCAGCCGTTATGGAAAAGATGTAGAGCGCTTATTTCTGTTACATAAACGTTTGGGATTTCAAAATATCGATTGTATTATGTACAAAGATTGCAGGCATGAATTATTAAATGAATTGAATGCAGAAGAAATCATGAAAGATATCGAAGATTGGGTGACAAAACATATCTAGATAATAAAAAGGACTGTGGCAAATTATCTCTTCTTATAGAGAACTTTTTACCTCAGTCCTTATCCTTTTGTCTTGTCAAAGGGATACTCGGAGTCCGCTTCGCTACTTCCTCGTTAGACTCTTAACGTTTCGGTGGTTTTGGACCCATATATTGATAAAAGTAAGTCTTTAACATACCATTGTAGATTTTACGATTTCGATCAGCCTGACGTCCAATGTGCTTTTCAGCATCTTCATAACTTGTAATTAAGTAGCTAGACCAAGTGTCTAATCGTTTCATTGCTTGTCCAATCTCATGATAAATAGGAGGCATTGCCGATTTATCCTCCAAACGCTCACCATATGGTGGGTTAGTTATAATAAACCCATATTTTTTCGGACTACTAAGCTCACTAACAGAACGTTTTTGAAAATGAATATACTGATCCACCCCTGCAACCTCAGCATTTTGCTTTGCAGCTTTGATTACTTCTCCATCTATGTCATACCCTTGAATATTCATTTCAATATCATGAAGAATCATATCATTTGCTTCCTCTGCTGCTTCATACCATGCCTTCTTTGGTATGAGATCCGTCCAATTCTCCGCTAAGAAGGAACGATTGAGACCAGGAGCTATTCTAGCTCCAATCATGGCTGCTTCGATAGGAAATGTACCACTACCGCAGAATGGGTCGATTAATACACGGTCTTTATTCCATGGAGTTAACATAATGAGTGCTGCTGCCAAAGTTTCTGTGATTGGCGCTTTGGATATTAGCTTACGGTATCCCCTCTTATGGAGTGATACACCAGAAGTATCAATGCCAATGGTGATCTCATCCTTCATAAAGGTAACACGGACAGGATATTCATTCCCACTCTCCTCGAACCATTCCACCTTATATACGTTCTTTAATCTTTCAACCATTGCTTTTTTCATAATAGATTGAATGTCGGAAGGACTAAATAATTTACTCTTAATTGACGTAGCTTTTGCAACCCAGAACTTACCATCCTTAGGAATGTATTGTTCCCACGGAACCTCCTTTGTTTTTTGAAATAATTCTTCAAAGGTCTCCGCTTTGAATTTCGCTACTTTTATAAGAACTCTTTCTGTTGTTCTTAAAAACATATTAGCTCTACAGATTGCGGTCTCATCTCCGGCAAAGATAACTCGTCCATCTTCTACACTGACTATTTCGTAACCTAAATCTGTAATTTCTCGCTTCAGCACTGCCTCCAAACCAAAATGACATGGTGCAATATATTCGTATCGACTCATTCTAACCTCCAATTGTTTTTAAACAATACGCCATAAATAGCGCATAGAAAACCAACCAAAACAGCTAAGAATTCCACTGCTTTCGTTGATTTTCTAAAAACCACTGGTCTCATTGTAATTCTCTTTTCTCTTGCAGTCAATGTTTATATCACGAACTAACGTTCCAAACGATACGGATAGGCATGAATACCACCACAAATATGATAAACTTTTCCCTGTATCCCACTAAGATCTCTCGCTGCCAGCATACTTAAATTTCCTCGGTAACAATATAAAATAATTACCTTAAAATATCTAACTTTTTCAGCAAGCTCCTCCGGAGAATTATATGGTATACTAACAGCGTTTGGAATATGGCCCTTATCATAATCTTCTTTTTTTCTTAAATCTACAATAATAGCATCCTTTCCACCGATATAACGATTGACCTCTTCTAACCGCACTCCTTCAAAATACATACCATACACCGCCTTTTATAGAATACAAAGAAAGAAAATCTTTCTACAATATAGTATTCCATTCGACTGAAATGGTGATTGATTTAAGTATTATACTGACAGAAAAATGCCTAGGATGTAATAATATAAGAGTTCATCGTCTTACATTACTACATCCTAGGCAAAAATCAATAGAATATACACACTACTTATATTTTTTATAAAATATTTTTATTAGAAACTCTCTGTCCTACAAAATAATATTTGCTAATAATAACTATTTGTAGTTCTGATTGTTTTGTGCATTCTTGGAACTACCAGAATAGTTCTTTGTGTTATTCTGTGCATTCTGTGCATTCTGTGCATTTTGTGCGTTTTGTGCGTTCTGTGCGTTCTGTGCGTTTTGTGCGTTCTGTGTAGAATTCTGAGAACTCTTATTAGAACTTGTATTATTGCTGTTTGCATTTCTGCTATTATTTTCTGATGACATAGTATGTCCTCCTATTAAAAATATATTTATTATATAACTACATGAGTTAGTATGCCTAATCTTTTGATATTTATTCATTGCTGAGGATTAGATTTAACATCTTTTCTTATCTCATTTCTTGTCATTTCTTACAAAATAATACACAATTCTATATTTTTTATTTTTATTTTATTAGGGAAATATATGGTATTTCTAAAATTAAAAAAAGATTTATTTATCTATTGATTTTTCCCTTTTTATGTAGTATCATTAAAAATGTATCAGTAATTATGAATACGAAGTGAGCAGGAAACTGCTTAGTAAGCTTACATAATTTTGATACGCTATATAACCCCTTATTAATTATTTATACTCCCCTCAACGAAACAGCCGGTAGCTCCCCTACCGGCTGTTTCACTTTTTAATACTTATGATCTCTGTCTATAATCAGTTTTTCCTAATTGCAATTTAATAACTCTCATGCTACAATAGCAATCTATGTTTAATTAACACCTTAACAACTTAATGGGAGGACACTATGTCAACAGAAACAAAAGCAACGATTGCCAATCCAGCTCCACTTGGTTTGCTAGGATTTGGAATGACAACCTGTTTACTTAATCTTCACAATGCAGGTATAATACCGCTATCCATTGTTACCGTAGCAATGGGATTTGCTCTTGGAGGAGCTGCTCAAATTATAGCTGGTATTATGGAGTTTAAGAAAAATAATACGTTTGGTGCCACAGCATTTACCGCTTACGGGTTCTTTTGGTGGTCACTCATACTGATTTGGATGAATCCAACAAAGTCTATTGCTTCCTCTGATTCAATCAGCCTTGGATTTTATCTTCTTCTATGGGGAATTTTTACCTTATTTATGTTTATCGGTACCTTGAAACATAATATAGCATCACGTATTGTATTTGGTTCATTAACATTACTATTTTTCTTATTAGCTTTAGCTAATTTTATGGATTCACACAGTGTTCATACCATTGCAGGTTACGTAGGTATATTTTGCGGACTCTCTGCAATTTATAATTCCGTTGCCCAAGTTATAAATGAGGAATATAAAAAGACGATACTACCACTTTAATAATCCGATATTTAAAATGGAGTATTGCAAAAAGCTAGGTTTACCTAATTTGCAATACTCCATTTATTCATAACAAGGAAAAGTTCGCGAAGCGTACTTTTTCTTATTTTTTTATAATTTTTCATGATTACTAAAATTTCTCCTCATCGTCTTTTAAATCGATTGCTAAGATAAGAAATTCCTGCAACAATTAAAATAACAGGAAGAACAAAGTTAAAAAATACCTTAAATGCAATAGCACCAATCCAGAATACTGCGCCTAATACAATAAATAAGATAAATAAACTAATCAAACAACCAAGCCAGCCTTTCATTCCAATTGTCTTAAATACGGAATGATTTGGATCCTTCTTTCTATCGCTTTCTCGATCATAATTTGCATTTGAGGAATTCGCAGATTGATAATTACCTCCATCCGAATAGCTATAGGATTGATAATGTACCTTATTATCATGGTTCATCTTATAAGTATCAATGATAGTTCTTGCAATCAAACGAGGGTCACCTATCCCTGCTGTAATTTCTTCTTCAGACTGCTCCCCCTTTTTCGAATTCATATAATCTCTATAATAATTGATATTGGAAACAATTTCGTTGTAAGGGAGTTCGCCATCCAAGCTATCTCTTAATTGATTTAAAAATTCTTGTATTGTCATATGTTATCTCCTTTAATAAAAAACATTCTAACACAACTAGAATCTCCCGTAAATGATGGTTTCATTAATATCCCATTAAATTTTTAATAATTCTAACTTAATTCCTTTATAAAATTGTTAATATAGTCCAAGCCTGCTAAAGAGAAATCTCTTGTAATTTACCTCTATATCGTCTATAATGTACATGTTTTGCACCTACTGAATTCAATATATAAGGAGCATTAGGTTGAATGAACAAGGTTTTTCAACCGGTAATTTGTGATATCGCATAAATTACTATTGTTATAAAAGGGCGCTAAAGCGCCAGAATTGAGGTCAGAATGAGTATATTAAATGTAACGAACCTAAATCACGGTTTTGGTGAGC
Organism: Lachnoclostridium sp.; assembly: GCF_031997925.1. Classification (NCBI taxonomy): domain Bacteria; kingdom Bacillati; phylum Bacillota; class Clostridia; order Lachnospirales; family Lachnospiraceae; genus Lachnoclostridium; species Lachnoclostridium sp. The sequence continues at coordinate 8,350 of NZ_DAMADT010000053.1, forward strand.
GAATGATTTTTCACGATGTATCCTTCCGTCTGTTAAAGGGGGAACATATTGGGCTTATCGGAGCAAATGGTGAAGGTAAATCTACTTTTATGAATATTATAACCGATAAACTTATGCCAGATGAAGGTACGATTGAATGGTCAAAAAATGTTCGTGTTGGCTATCTTGATCAGCACTCTGTGCTAGAAAAAGGAATGTCAATCCGCGATGTACTAAAATCTGCTTTTAACTTCTTATTTGAATTAGAAACTAAAATGAATTCCATCTGTAATGATTTAGCGGATGCCTCGGATGAAAAGATGGCCGAGCTTATGGAGGAATTCGGAACGATTCAAGACCTTTTAGATGCCCATGATTTTTATATTATTGACTCTAAGGTTGAAGAAATCGGACGAGCTCTTGGACTTACCGACATTGGTTTGGATAAAGATGTTACTGACCTAAGTGGTGGTCAAAGAACTAAAGTTTTATTAGGAAAACTACTTCTTGAAAAGCCAGATATTCTCCTTCTCGATGAGCCTACAAACTACTTAGACGTAGAGCACATTGAATGGCTTAAGCGCTATTTACAAGAGTATGAAAACGCATTTATCTTAATTTCACATGATATCCCATTCTTAAATAGTGTAATTAATCTTATTTATCATATGGAAAACGGTGAACTAAATCGTTACGTCGGAGATTATGATAAGTTCCAAGAAGTTTATGCAATGAAAAAAGCGCAATTAGAATCTGCCTATAAAAAGCAACAACAAGAAATCAGCGAACTACAAGACTTCGTTGCCCGCAATAAAGCACGTGTATCTACCCGTAATATGGCGATGTCTCGTCAGAAAAAACTAGACAAGATGGATGTTATTGAATTGGCAAAAGAAAAGCCAAAGCCAGAGTTTCATTTTAAAGAAGCTCGAGCTGCAAGCCGTTACATCTTCCAGACAGAGCATTTGGTTATTGGTTATGATGAACCACTATCAAATCCAATTACTTTCTCTATGGAACGTGGTGATAGAATTGTATTAAAGGGTGCGAATGGTATCGGAAAAACAACATTGATGAAGAGTATCTTAGGATTCATACCTTCATTAAACGGTAACGTAACCCTAGGTGACTATCTTTATCAGGGATATTTTGAACAAGAAATGACAGGTGCGAAAAACAATACCTGTATCGAAGAACTCTGGCGCGAGTTTCCATCCTGGACACAGTATGAAGTGCGTACCGCTCTTGCAAAATGCGGACTTACAACAAAACATATAGAAAGCCAGGTTCGTGTATTAAGCGGTGGAGAACAAGCAAAAGTTAGACTTTGTAAGCTAATTAACCGAGAAACTAATATTTTACTCCTTGACGAGCCTACAAACCACCTAGATGTAGAAGCAAAAGATGAATTGAAACGTGCCCTTAGAGAATACAAAGGAAGTATCCTATTGATCTGCCATGAGCCAGACTTTTATGAAGGTTTTGCAACGAAAGTTATTGATTGCAGCAATTGGTCAACTAAGATTTGATGAGATGTCTTAGCCAATAATACTATATCAACATGAAAAAACAGGTACAAAGTGATTTTTTAGAAACTTTCTTTGAAATCACTTTATACCTGCTTTTTTCATTTTCCAGTAGAGTAGTCTCTGTTTCATACCAAGCGAATAATTTTTTGTCTTTTTCTTATCTACACCTTTTAAGCCTACAAGCTCAATGGTTTCATGGATATAATTATCATCCTTAATCCCAAGGCTAATACACTTCATCTTTAGATTTTCAAACGCAGTCATATTGGGAAATAACCCCGGTGCCTCAATCAAAACCCCAATTCTTGAAAATAATTCTTTCTGTTTATTGCAATCAGCACCAAATAACTCTACACCGATAAAGTTCTCCTCCCATGCATAATTATAAATCTCCTGCTTACTAAAAACCTTATTTGGATGAAGAAGTAACAGTTCTAGTATCTTATATTCCTGTTTGGTAAGTGGTATCAATTTTCCTGCTAATCTAACTTCATAAGAACTACGATCCAATAATAAGCCTTTATGAGAAAGACATTGATTTGTTTCATCCTGCGATTTCTCTACATTTCGATTCACTCGCCTACCCCTACATTTAGCGTGGCTTCGGTTACCCGAATATGCCTAAACCACCTTATAGCCAGCTTCCTCTAAGGCTTCCTCAGCATGTTATTAATATTTAAATCATCTTCAACAACCTTACCATGAATAAAAGCGAGTTCAAACAGAATCCTCCGAAAGCCGATTGGCTTCTCCTTAGAATATTCCATTTGCACCCGCTCTTTTTGGGTACTTATATCACTACAAGCAAAATAACTGTTTTATTAATATCTCATTGGCAATAAATCATTGTATTCTTGAACAGTAGCGTCAGAAAGTAATAATTCAATTATCTTTCTACCTGTCTCATGAAGATCTGGAGTTAAGAATTTCTCAACTTCTGCCTTGAAGAAATCAAGAAGTATCTTAGAGCCAGCATCATAGCCTTCGATACCAACTTCTTGCTGCATCTCTGGTTGTAAAAATGCCTTACGGATGTACTGGCCATCTACCTTAAGTGATCCAAGTCCATAACCAAGAACTGAACAACGAGCTTCTACTAAATGCTCTGGTTTAAATTTTGCACTACCTCTTCTAGCAATATACTCTCTTGCTACCCACTGTGGCACAAATCCAACTTCATAAGCGCCAATGTGTTGATTTGGAATGAGTAAATAACGAGTATGACTTGAATTTAATATCTGCTCCATAAGAAGGTTTGCCTGCTCTACCATCTTACCAGTTGCAAATGGCCAGTAAGATCCTACTCCTTCACTTGTCATACCTTCGGAAGAAGTGATACTTGGATTGTTATATCCTCTTGGCGCAACCAATCTCCATAACCAAGCAAGTGCTGGAGGTAAGATGTGGAACATACCAAGAATACCGTAAGAAGGCTTCTTCTTTGTACAAGCTGGTGTTCTAACCCCAAAGCTTCTAACATCAATTTCTACAGGCTCATCAATAACATTCTGAACCAAGCGTCTTGGAAGAACTACTCTTGGGTTTGGACAAGGTTTTCCATTAGAATCTAATGTATGCTCCCAAACAAGACAAGTAGAATTAGGTACACCCTGGAGATTTAAAAATACCAATGGCTCTTGTGGATGAATAAAAATCTTTTCATACTGTGGGGCAGTACCATAACTCTTAATATGGTCACAACGTAAGAACCAGCCTTGCTCTGCATCCTTTACAACAAGTTTTTTACTATCGTTTTGCATCTTTGGATGACAAATTGCCATATCGTCGGTAACAGGTCTTAATTCACATGATTCTGATAACTCAATAAATGTTTTCTCACCAGTTACTGTATTTTTACCAAGTAAAATACGACCATCCATCTCACGGTGGACATGCTCGATCATCTCACTCTTTCCACCGCCAGATGCACCTTCATGCATAATAACAATTTCATTATCGTATGGAGTAATAACCTTAACAGTAGACGCATGAACGGTTGTCCAACCTTCATTTTCACCAATGTTAAGTAAAACGCCGTAAATACCCTTCTTCGCACTTGGGCCTGGATATAAGTTATAGGAGAACAACTCATGAATTCCTGTCAAACGATTGTGAATTACAATTTGCTTACCATCAAAGTGAGTATGACGGAATGGAGGCGCTAAGAAAATAACAGCCTTTGGATTGAAGTCCTCCGTAATGTCATGCATACTGGTAAAGCCCTGTAAATCTGCTACAGCGCAAGCAAAGAATCCCGCATTTGCTGGAGAAACCAATAAGGTATCATAACCATATTCCTCACCACCAGACTTAAAAGCAAACACAATAAGCTTTTGTCTTTTTAACCATTGGAATGTTTCTTGACGAAGTGGCTCAAAATCTTGATTGTAAACATCATCGTACTTAGGCTTGTCTGTATCATTTTTATCGGCAACTAATAGACAATCTGGGTCACGTCTACGCATATAGTCGTCCGGATAATTTACTACAATACCATTTTTACAACGAGTAACCGTTGCTTCTACAATGTTACCCTTGCCCGGTACTTCATAAGCCACCTCATAAGTGTCCACATCTTCTCCACCAAAAGCCATATGTATCAGCTCCTTCTTCGAACGTGGGTAGTATACGTGTTTGCTCTCAGTTAAAATATCCCTGATATAAGATGGCAAATTCCACTTTTCCTGATTGATTTTCATAGCAATCCTCACTTTCTTCCTGTCTTTTTATATAAAAATATACTTCAAGTTGTTATCTATCATATATTTTTAGCCCTTATTTTAATTATTCCTACCTCAGCATTGAACTATACATTCATTCGCTCGCATACCAAAATGACGAAAGGTCCCTCTGTTTTTAAGAAAGCCAATATCAAAGAAACCTCTGATATTGGCTTACTTACAACTTAGTTTAACTATTTGCATCGTCATCCATATTATGAAATATTAAACCAACTTTTTTCTTAGGTTATTAAATACTCAACATCCTTATAAAAAAGCCTTAAGAAGTCAAATAAAGACTTCGTTAATAAATTATCTAATTCTAGTTTAGATTTATGATAATATTTCCTAATCCTACCAAAGTTTCAATTGAATTACATTCACTTATACAAAATTTTAATGCAGCTAATTATAACGAAAAACCTGTAAACATACTGTTTGCAGGTTTTAAATTCAAGTAATATAATCTAGTAAGTAACCTGTTAGGAATTTTGTCATTACACGTAATCTGTACCAATGTCGGATACGGTTTAATATATCACAAACAATTTATAAAGTCAAGATTCATAACTATTTCCCAACAGATAAAAATTAACTAGTAGTATTGATAGAAACATACAAAAAATCAAAACTTTCTTATAGTTTTGTACACTACTTCGTCATAGTGTTGAAGTAGTTATCTAAATTTTAACTTCTTAATACTGAAAGTTATAATTTCAGTAGATATTATTCTAAAACTTTAGATAGAAGCACCAAATTCTAATCAATTTTTGTATAACTCTTTCGTGTAATTCGTTCTCTTGCTTGAAATTAAAATATTTGTTATAGTATATACGTTTGTATTAGGTTTCGTGGGCTTTATAGAGGATAACGTTCTCTATTCTTTTCCATATCATTGGATTATTCTTATTTTTCCTAAATGAGGACTTCATTAAGTATTTCCTTAAAACTACAATCCAGGACAACTCTAAAGCTAGTCCATTATTACGTTTCACATGAGGACTAGCATTTGAAATCAAGTATGTATACTTTTTATAGAAGGGAGGCTATATTATGGATATTCTCATTATAATGGGAATTGGAATTTTCATTGGATTAAAATTTTTTCCAGATAAATATAAAAAGAAGAACGAAAAAATGCAAATGGTATGCACCATTTTAATTATTTTTTCTATGGGGGTTATGCTTGGAAGAAGAGAGAATTTTCTTCAAGAAATAACAAGTCTTGGTTTAACTAGTTTTTTATATTTTTTTATACCAACGCTCTTCTCTATTCTCATTGCTTATTTGTTAACCAGATTATTTATGAAAAATAAATCAAAAGAAAAGGAGGGCTAACTATGGTTCTACTTACCGTAATCGCGTTGTTATTAGGAATTGCTTATGGCTTATCCGGTATTGATATAACAATTATTAATTTTATTGCAGAACATACTCACTATATTCTTTATTTGCTTATGTTTTTAGTAGGTATCAGTATTGGATTACATCGTGGCCTTATACAGAAAATTAAAGAATATCATGTGAAAATTTTTATTATTCCTTTTGGTATCATAATTGGCTCGTTGCTAGGTGGTATTGTCTGTAGTTTTATGACTGGAATTTCTATGAACACCAGTACCGCTATGGCAAGTGGATTAGGTTGGTATAGCTTATCTGGTGTTATGATTAGCGAGTTTGCAGGCGCTTCGTTTGGTAGCATTACTTTCCTAAGCAGTTTAATGAGAGAAATATTTTCATTTATTAGTATACCATTCATAGCAAAGTATTTTAATTTTCCTACCTGTATAGCACCTGCTGGAGCTACTAGTGAAGATACTACTCTACCTATGTTAATTCGATATACCAATGAAGAAACCGTAGTATTATCTGTAATCAATGGTATTTTGTGCTCAGCAGCAGTACCAATACTTATTAATCTATGCTATCAGATTTTTTAAATTTAGTTTATGATAGACATTGATTCATATTGATGTCTATCTAAATTATTAGTTAGTATGCTTATAAAAATTATGTACATTTTCTTACTTGTAATTTGAAATAATAAAGGTGCGAACGAAATAACACTCCTATCGTTCTATTTCTTGATATTATCACTATTATTCCCTTCCATATCAACGCTTTTACTATCGCTAATCTTCATAGAACTATTTTTATGAGTGAATGTAGTTTTCATATTACTCCTTACGGAACCTTGTTCACTTATTGCTGGTGTAATAGTGTTATTCTTATCACCGATTTGTCTTATACTATTATCATTACTTTCGTTACTTTGTCTACTACCATTATCTTTACTACTTTTACTATTTTTATTATCTTTATTATCTTCACTATCTTTATTATCTTTATTATCTTTATTATTATTTTTTTTATTATTTTTCTCTGCATCTGCGGTTTGCTTATCACAAATATCATTACAAATTGCTCTTCGAACAGCAATTGCATTAAGTGAATCACTTAATAATACCAAATCTGCAGCAAGCAAAGCTAATTCATTGTCATCAAGACATTCCGCAATTCGACAGGCTATAGTGCTTATCAATAGTATATCTGTACAACCATTCATTATTATCACCTCGATATAATATATGTACCAAAGAAAGCGGGTAGATATTAAAGTTTTCCACGAAGGTATTCGTAAATAAATCTATGATTAATTAGTACAAGTTATGTCTAATAATTATAATTTTATTTGGTATATGGTAAAAGAAAAATAGTAGATTTTCCAAGTCAATTACAGTGCTTGATAGGATCTCTTAAATTAGGCAATAATGCTTCGATTTCAGATTGAAGAAGAAGGCTTGACGGTTAGAGGGTTTGGGGTTTGGCGTTTGAGGTTTGAGGTTTGAGTCTTAGAGTATACAGATGATTATTGGAATACTGATTTCCTTAAGATAGATTATAATGAGCAGTGGTGTTTTTATAGGATAGTAATATTTAAAGATATCCGCGACACCTTTTTCATTTTGATCTGAGATTAGGTCATAGACATGAAAAAAGCCTGTAAACTCAGCATTTACAGGCACTAATGTACGTGACATGATTCGAACACGCGACCTTCTGGTCCGTAGCCAGACGCTCTATCCAGCTGAGCTACACGTACATAGTATGAAATTTTCACACTCATTATCCTTGAATAATTCAAAGATAATGCCGGCGACCGGAATCGAACCGGTACGGGAGATTAGTCCCGCAGG
>NZ_DAMADT010000054.1:0-3234 GCF_031997925.1 Lachnoclostridium sp.
GGTGTGAGAGGTCGGAAATTTCTCAGTTAGGGAAATTTCCTCCTACTCGATTTATAGTGAATTGCGCTACAATAACCTATAATTTAATCCCATCAGGGAAGTCCGCTGCTTCCTTAAGCGGATTGCGAATATCCGCTTTGCCACTCTCCGTTAGATGTGTACTCACCCTGCGGTTTCAATAAGGCAAAGTGTATTTGTATAGACAAATTACCTTACTCTTAGCGACCTTGGAAGCCTTGAATAGCGAAGCTACTTTACTCTAATAGGATAGAAAGTTAAAATACTTGTTATCTAGTAGAAAAACCAAACATACCTATTTGTTACAAATTTCTTAATTTACCATTAAAAATCGATTTTAACATAGTTTTGACAAAACTAATCTCTAGGATTAGAATATAAAGGGTAAAAGTCCTAAATTTAACACTAGGAGGAGAAAATATGAAAAAAAGAAACGCGAGATTCATAGCTTTTGCGGTGATGCTTGCAGTAATGTTCAGTACAATAGCAATAAGTCAGCCAGTGAATACTTATGCTGCTACCATAGCGCTGAACGCAACCAGTAAGACAGTAGTGATTGGTACTACATATACACTGTCCGTAAAGAATGCAACGAATGTGTCCAAAACCACGTGGAAATCTTCAAATACAAAAATTGCCACAGTAAATGGGAAGGGACTTGTAACACCAGTCGCAGCAGGAACTGCAACGATAACTGCAACTGTTTATTTCAAAGATGGTACTCAGAAGCAGTTAAGTAGTAAGATAACAGCAAAAAGACGTGTCCCAGCTACCGGTGTTAAGCTTAACGTAATCTATGATGAAATTAATGCTCATATTATTGAAGTTGGTGATAAATATGACTTCGATACAAAGTTAACGCCTACAACTTCAACAGACTCCACTTTTTATAGTATCTCAGATACTACCTATGCAACAGTGGATTCTGCAGGTATTGTTACTGCTAAGAAACCTGGTATTACTGTATTAGAGGCAAGAATTGGTTTAAATAAGACGGAAGCAATGAAGTCTACCAATACAGTTGTTGCTAGAACTTATATCTTAATCAAACCAAAAACAACACCTACTGCAACACCGACTCCAACACCAACAGTTGTTGCTGAGCCTAAGGCTATGGGAGTTACTTTAGTAAGTTCGAATGAAATTAAGATTACTTTTAATACACCAATTAGTAAGTCAAGTGTAATTGATGGAAATGGTAACTTAATAAGTGGTGCAATTACAATAACTCCTGGTAATAATGCATCAGCATTAGGAAAATTAAGTGCGAAATTATCGAGTGATTTAACTGAACTTTATATTTCAGCAAGTGGTGAATTTGCAGGAGTTTATGTAACTACAATATTTAATAAGACAGAAGCGGTAAATGGTACTCCAGTACAGGCAGCAGCTTTTCAAAATGATTTTGTTGATACACAAGGACCTTCTTATGTAGAAACAACAATTAGTGATAATGGATACAAAGCACAGATTCGTTTTAGTGAGGCAATTGATATTTCTAAACTTAGTATTTTACAAATGCATGGTGAAACAAACACATATGTAAAGTCCTATATTGGAAATGCAAACAACTATATCTTAAGCAGTGATAAAAAGACATTGACAATCGATTTGATGGCAACAGGTCAAAAGGTTGTAAACGCGATGGTTGAGATGACCGGAATTAGAGATTTAAAGGGAAATGAATCAGAGCCTTATGTTCTATCTGTAGTTGTTCGATGTGATGCTACAGAAAAAACACTAGCTAACATAGTTAAAGTTGAAAGAATAAATAAAACTCAGTTGACAGCAACATTTGATTCGCCGATTGAAACTGCAGGTTATGCTAAGATAGATGGATATGTTTCTTATGGAATCGTAGATCCAGACAATAATAGAAAAGTTAACTACACAATTATGAATACAAACCTCACAGGTAATCAAGTAGTTACTTTCTCTGGATGGAGAAACTTTAATTCTAGTTATTCATCAAACGCAAATCAAACAAGAGCGGTTGACTTTACTTTAGATACAACTCCACCAATCCTACTAAGTTATGAGTTAACAAGTAGCATGCAAAACGGAGTTTTAGTTAATAAGTTAATTTTGAATTATAACAAAACTGTTAACCTAAGTAATATTAGTAACGTAATAACAGCACTCGTGTATAGTAACAACGGTAATATTTTACCGATGAATATCTCATACACTGGTACAGCGGAAGATAAGACCGTAACTTTAATATTAGATAACTTAACTCTAGAGGGCGGTACTTATAATTTTACTATTCCTAAGGATTTTGTATTAGATAATTTAAGCAATGCTTCTCTTGCAACAACAATACAAGTTCAAAAATCTGCAGGAAGTTCATCAAACTTACCAGCTCCATTATCAGCAGTACAAGATGCTACAAATCCAAGTAAGATTATTGTAACGTTTGGTAATAAGCTTGATTTAGCAAGTGTTACTAATGTATCTAACTATACACTTGGAAATTATACAAATCCTGTCAGTGCAGTAATTGAACAGCAGGATAATAATAAAGCTGTTGTAGTTTTGACCTTTTCTAATAGTGCAATCGCGAGTACTGGTACTTATGCCTTAACGATTAGAGGAATTAAAGGATACAATGGATCATATGGCGAAATGAAGATTTTCAACACAACACTTAGCTTGATTGAAAACACAAGTGCTATGGTTGTTAGTTGTAAACAAGTATCACCATATGGTATCGAAATTGAACTTTCAAAACCTGTAACAGGAACAGGAACATTCCAGGTATACACAGGTAGCACCTATGTAACCCCAGCAAGTACCTATGTTGGTGGAAAGGTGATTTATTTAAGCTTTAACCAAGCGGTAAGTGCGTCCTATTTAATATTAACAAATAATTATTTTGTGGATAACAATAATAACACTGCGTTAATTAATTCACCACTATCCGTGCAAAGAACCTACTAAAAACAAGAAAAGTACGCTTCGTGAGCTTTTCCTTGTAATGAATAAAAAGAGTGTATAAAGCGTTACTGCTTTATACACTCTTTTTGAATCTATAGTAAATAGTCCTGCAGGTTCATTAAGACGAATTGTATTCGGCTCCAAGTGTGAGAGTTAGTGAACCCAGAGTAGCGAAATCACTTTGTTCTTTATTCTGACTCAAATGATTTACAGGCTAAAAGCGCAAAAATTGGTTATTTTAATAAGCAGGACAATTTTGTTATTCTTGAATATGTAGAA
>NZ_DAMADT010000054.1:3244-12488 GCF_031997925.1 Lachnoclostridium sp.
AGTGTATAATGAGAGAGATTCTAGTATGACAAGATAGGAGTATGTGTTTTGGATTATAATTTGACCGCAGGAAAACGAGTAATGGTATGGATACTTTTTCTTGGATATTTGGCTTGTTTGTCATACTTTCTTTTTTTTAGCGAACGATATGGAAGAACAGATTCAAGTAACGGATACCGATACAACTTAGTATTATTTCGTGAAATAAAGCGTTTTTTCATCTACCGAAAGGAAGTCGGACTGGAAGGGTTTCTAGTAAATATGGTAGGGAATGTGGCCGCATTTATGCCATTTGGTTTCTGCTTACCGATGATTAGTTTAAAACGGAGAGGTTTTTTCTCTGTACTTTTTTGGAGTTTTTCGCTTTCCTTAACGATAGAGACAATACAACTTCTCTATCAGATAGGATCTTTTGATGTTGATGATATATTACTAAATACCATCGGAGGAGTGCTTGGATATATAGGCTACAGGATTATGCTTTCGATATATATGGTATATAGGAAAAGATTACGTAGTCACCGTTAGTATCGCACGGAATAATTGTATTGATATAACAGGAGGAAGAGTGAAAGATTTTTAATCTTTCACTCACCAAGTTTGTGCTGTGCCAAGCTTGAGTCATTAGCTGCTCCAAAAAGATAGTCGCAGCATGGAGGCTAATTATGATACTAAAAAAAGCAAAGTATAAATTTAAAGGAAGAGTGCATTCAAAGAATGGTATCGTATCATTTTTACTCGGAATTGCTGCAATCATATCCTTCTTTACCATTTCAATTATCTCTGGTTTGAATAAAGGACAAGGCGATATCGTTCTTGGTGCAATCGGTCTTACAACCTTTCTCGTATCGGTATATGGGTTTTTAGCAGGGTATAAAAGTTTTCAGGAGAAAGATATTTATTTGGTAGCACCTATTCTAGGGATTGGTATCAATGGTATTATGTTAATTAGCTTATTCTGTTTATATATTTTGGGAATTGTGTTATAAATTATAAAACTATTTATTAGGATACAAAAGCAAAGTAAAAAAGCAAAGAAAAAGCAAAGAAAAAAGCATAGAAAAAAGCAAAGAAAAAAGCATAGAAAGAAGGAATGGTGAAATATGAGAACGATTCAACGTTTACAGGAAGAAAATGAAGAAGTGTTTGAGAGGTTGTCATTATCAATCGAACGTCTGCAAGTAATGTTAACCGAGGATACTGTGAGTGAGAAGTATCGTGATTTTTTTAAGAAAAATGCTGTCTTCTTACTAAAGTTATATGAAATTGCATTAGCAGTAAAAAGTGGAGAACAAGCAAACTTAACGCTGGAACAGTTAAAACAACAAAACGAAGAGCTCTATAAAGATATACGTAACGATAATTATAACAAAAGTTATGCAAATCCTGCTTACGCAGTCTCTGTATTTGGTGAGGAATATGGGAAGATCATGACCTTTTTGGCGACAGAAGTTCGTTCTTTAATTCCATGTGCTTTTGAGTATAAATTATTACCATTTACTATGTCTGTAGAGCTTTTTATTGAAGTATATAACTACTTTGAAGAAGAGGGTGAATATACTTACAAGGATGTAAAACGTGCTATTTATTACTTTGCAAGTGATTATGCAGAAGATTTTATGGACATGCGTGTACGTGAAATGTATGATCCGACCTATACATTTGCTTACGATATCATCATGGATTCTGATTTATCAGACCTTCGATATCTTTATCAGTACGGAGAATACATTACAGAAAATGAATTAAAAATCGCCGGGTTTTTAAATGAACTTTCGGAAGAGGAAGTAAAAGCGATGGCGAATACTTATACAGAAGGTTATGTCCGTGGCTTTGTTATGATGGGAGCGGACTTATCTAAGAAGAGCATTGTTGGAATTCGTACCTGCATCGGTTTTGAACGTATGATGCGATATGCATTCCAATACTTTGAGAACCTTGGAAAGAAGGTAACGGTATATCGCGTAGCAAATGATGTAATTAATCGTAAGGGTGGTAGAAAAGTTGGATACTATGCAACGAGTCCTAATCCTCAGTATGAATATGACCATCGATTTGATAAGGGATTGTTCTTTGATAAGAACTATGCAGAACGTCATTTGGTTGCTACCAAAGCAGCAATGGAAAAATACCGTGTAGAGTGTGCTTCCTACGCGGGTCCAGCTGTGTTAGAAACCTTTGGTGAACCTGATTTTGAACCAATCAATAAACCAGAAGCAATACATTTAGATAATAAGCAACAGGAATTAAATACTCAGTCTCAGGGACAGATAAGTCAGATGATGCAAGAGTTTATCAAATCAGAGGAAATCTCTTTTACCATCATTGCTTATCCATTGCCATCTATTGGAGCGAAGTTCCATGATATATTTGCTGAGACGGTAAAAGTTAATAATCTTGATAATGAAGAATATAAAGCGATTCAGCAGCACATTATTGATGCACTTGACCAAGGTGTTTACTGCCATATCTTAGGATCGAATGGAAATACGACAGATTTAAAGGTTATGCTGTATGAGTTAAAGAACCCAGAGAAAGAAACGATTTTTGAAAACTGTACAGCAGATGTCAATATTCCGGTAGGTGAAGTATTTACCTCACCAAAGCTGACAGGAACAACTGGCGTGCTAAATGTAAGCAAAGTTTTCTTAAATGGCTTGGAATACAAGGACCTAAAGATCAGTTTTGAAGATGGCATGATAACCGACTATGGCTGTTCTAATTTTACTGATAGTGAACAAAATGCAAACTATGTAAAAGAAAATATTTTGATGAATAGAGATACTCTTCCTCTTGGAGAATTTGCAATAGGAACCAATACTACTGCTTATGTCATGGGACGTAAGTTTGATATCCAACGTAAGTTACCAATTCTAATTGCTGAGAAAACAGGTCCACATTTTGCTGTAGGTGATACCTGCTATAGTAGAAGCGAGGACCATAAGGTATATAATCCGGATGGAAAAGAGATTGTTGCTAGAGAAAATGAAGTATCCGCACTTCGTCATACCGACATGGCAAAAGCTTATGTGAATTGCCACACAGACATTACGATTCCTTATGACGAAATCAAAGAAATCTCAGTTCATACCAAGGACAATCAAAAGATCATGATTATAGAAGATGGATGTTTTGTTCTACCTGGAACGGAGCGTTTAAATGATGCATTAAAAGAGCTTGAATAAATTAGAGAAGTGCCCACCCTTTTAAAGTTACTTCTCCATCAAATGGGGAGTTTCCTAAAGATAGAAAGTAAAAGGAAAGGATGTATTTAACATGGCGAAAGTAGGAATTGTAATGGGAAGTGATTCAGATCTTCCTGTAATGAGTAAGGCAGCAGAGATGCTAGAGAAGTTTGGTATTGATTACGAAATAACTGTAATCAGTGCGCACAGAATGCCTGACATTTTCTTCGATTATGCTACAAAGGCAGAAGAAAAAGGATTTAAAGTAATTATAGCAGGTGCGGGTGGTGCAGCACATCTCCCTGGAATGGCAGCAGCTATTTTTACTATGCCAGTAATCGGTGTACCAATTCATTCAAAAGCATTAAGCGGTGTAGATTCCCTATACTCCATCGTTCAGATGCCAGCAGGTATTCCAGTAGCAACCGTAGCAATTGACGGAGCAGCAAATGCAGGTATTTTAGCAGCAAAGATACTAGCAACTTCTGATTCAGAAATTCTCGAGAAGCTAAAAGCTTATAAAGAAGAGTTAAAGGATTCTGTTGTAGCAAAAAAAGAGAAACTTGAAAAAGTTGGTTACAGAGAATATATGAAATAATCCCCATGAATAATGCTTTACTAAACATTAGAACGAAACAATAAATCATCCTAAAGAAAACAAAGGAGCTATTACAATCATAGGTTCACGCCTATTTTGTAATAGTTCCTTTTTTATGTCTGTGAGTCGAGTGAGGCTGAACCAACTTTGACCAACCGATTTAACCTCATTAGTTAAGTCCTCCGCTTCTTTAAGCGGGGGTAAGGATTTGCTTGAAATACCACGTAGCGGCAATGAGGTTATGAGCAAGTAGCGTAAGCGGATTGCGAATATCCGCTTGACTTATGTAATATTGAGATAATGACTGGTTTTATGAGTTATATATGCACTATGTGATTTAATCACTGACTTAGATTTTTTACAGGAATATACTGTGTCTAAAGAATTTAAAATTTAGGATACCTGAATTAAGAGTTCAGGATACCTTACCTTTTACTTTGTTAAAAAATAAGCAAACATATTCTGGGATAATATTCATATGTGGTGGTATCAATTAGAAAAGATAAGAATAGGCTTTAGAAATACAAATGACAACTAGAAGTAGTATTATTCAATAAATCTTAGTTGGAGGGATAATGATGAGTAAAAAGACAGTGATTATTGGTGGAGTTGCAGGTGGAGCAACCGCAGCAGCACGCCTTCGTAGACGTGATGAGGAGATGGAAATCGTAGTTTTTGAAAAAGGAGGAGAAATCTCCTACGCTAATTGCGGTCTTCCTTATTATATTGGAGATGTTATAAAAAGCAGAGATGCATTATTACTACAGACACCTGCTGGTATGAAAGCTAAATTTAATATCGATGTTAGAGTTCAGAGTGAAGTAGTAAAAATAGATCCTATAGAGAAAAAAGTAACTGTAAAGAAAGCAGGGGAGGTAGATACTTACGAAGAGAGCTATGACACATTAATCATTGCCACAGGTTCTACTCCAATCCGCCCATCCATAACAGGAATAGATTCACCGAATGTTTTCACATTATGGAATGTACCTGATACGGACGCGATTAAGGATTACTTAAACAAAGAAAAGCCAAAGAGCGTTGCAGTAATCGGTGGTGGCTTTATCGGGATTGAGATGGCAGAGAATCTTCATGCAGCAGGTCTTCTGGTTACGATGATAGAGATGCAAAATCAAGTAATGCCAACACTAGATTACGAGATGGCTCAGCTTCTTCATGAACAGATACGAAACCAAGGAGTGGAGTTAATCTTATCCGATGGTGTGAAAGCTTTGGAACATGGTGAGGAAACTAAGATATTACTTAACAGTGGAAAATCTTGCACTGTAGATATGGTTATCTTGTCAATCGGAATAAGGCCAAATAGTAAGCTTGCAAAGGAAGCTAATCTTGTACTTAACGAGCGTGGTGGTATTATTGTCAATGAGTATCTACAGACATCAGACCCTTCCATCTATGCGGTTGGTGATGTAATTGAAGTAGAGAATCCAATTCTATCAAATAAAACAATGATTCCTTTAGCAGGACCAGCAAATAAGCAGGCAAGAATAGCAGCGGATAATATAGCCGGAGATAACTTAAAGTATCAAGGAACGATGGGGACTTCGGTTGCAAAAGTATTTGACCTAACGAGCGCTAGTGTTGGGGTAAATGAGAGAATGTTAACACAGCTTGGTAAGAAGAAAGATATCGATTATCACACCGCACTCATTAATCAGAAATCGCATGCAGGATATTATCCAGGGGCTACTACTTTGGCATTAAAGCTTATATTTGATACGATGGGACAAATCTATGGTGGTCAAATCGTTGGTGTGGAAGGTGCCGATAAGAGAATCGATACATTAGCAACTGTGATGAAGCTAGGTGGTAAAGTACATGATTTAACGGAGCTTGAACTTGCTTATGCACCACCATTTTCTTCAGCAAAAGATCCTGTTAATATGTTGGGATTTACCGCTGAGAATATCTTAAATGGTCTCGTAAGTTTTATTGAACCTAAGGAACTTGATGAGATTCTAGCAGATGAAACACAGTCTAAGGACTATATTGTTCTTGATGTAACAGAGGAAGTAGAGCGAATGGTATATCAGTTACCAAATTCCTATCACATTCCTCTTGGTAAGCTACGCCAAAGATTAAATGAATTAGATAAAAGTAAAATCATTGTGCCATACTGTTCCATCGGAGTTCGTTCTTATAATGCAGCCCGAATTTTAAAACAACATGGATTTGATAAAGTGAGAGTGTTATCAGGTGGAACCTCATTTTATAAGTCTGTGCACCATGAAGAATATTTAAAAGGTTATGAAATGATGGGGGAAGATATGAAATCAGAGGATAGATTATTGAAAGGTGATGAAAAAGTAATGGCAGCAGAGACACCCGTGGCAAAGATGCAAGTTAAAGAAACCGTGATAGAGTCACCAGTAGAAGAATCAATGAAAGAATCCGCGACAGAGTTACCAGTAAAAGAGATTGCTATCTTAGATTGCTGTGGTATGCAGTGTCCAGGACCAATTTTAAAGGTAAATGAAACACTTTCCAAATGTGAGGATGGAGATGTGATAAAGGTAACTGCGACCGACATGGGATTTGCTAGGGACGTCGAAGCTTGGTGTAAACGCACTGGAAATACCTTAGTTAAAGCAGAACCTGGTAAAAAAGAAAATACGGTATATATTAAAAAGGGAAATGATTCATGTCCCATTTTAAATAGTGTTATACCAACTACGCTTCCACAAGGTAAGACGATAATTGTATTTAGTGGAGACCTAGATAAAGTATTAGCTTCCTTTATTATTGCAAATGGTGCAAGAGCGCTTGGAAGACCAGTCACGATGTTCTTTACCTTCTGGGGATTAAATGCATTAAGAAAGCCAGAAAAAGTGAAAGTCAAGAAACCATTTATGGATAGAATGTTCGGAGCTATGATGCCTAGAGGCAGCAAGAAATTAAAACTTTCCAAGCTTAATATGGGCGGAATGGGAACGAAGATGATGCAAAAAGTAATGAAAGATAAGAATGTGAATTCTGTGGAAGAATTGATGATGCAAGCAATGAAGAGCGGTATTAAGTTAGTTGCTTGTACGATGTCAATGGATGTCATGGGAATTACAAAAGAAGAGTTACTGGATGGGGTAGAGCTTGCGGGAGTTGCAACTTACCTTGGAGATGCAGAAGAATCTAATGTAAATTTATTTATTTAGCTAATCACTATGAAAGGGGTGGCAGTAAGGTAGTTCGAAGAATGCGTATTAGCGTTTGGAGATTACCTTTAAGCCATCCCATTTTCTTTTAGGTTCTATGATAAACTGCGTGCTAAGAGAGAATTATCTGAAGTGTTGGGAGTCAGGTATAGCTTAGTACGTGAACCTGCCCGAACTTTAGATATTAAGGGGGCTATCCAGACGGTATGATGACGGTAACTATGTAAAAGGGAACTTTGAAAACACTTTGAAAATAATCTGGTTGAATCTGTCCATAATTTTTTCTAAGCCAGATTACATTTAAATAGTTTCTAAGACAACACCAGATGGTAATACAACAAGTTATACCTATGATGAACTTGATCGAATAACAAGTATTATTGACCCGGAAAATAATCTAACAAAGTTAGCATATGACCCAGTAGGTAACCTTGATTATATGATCAAACCTACAAACTTAAAGTATGACTATACCTATGATAGAGCAAACAATCTAGAGAAAATTCTAGATCCACTTGGTCAAGAAACGATTTATACTTATAATGCGAATAATAACATTGCAACAATGTTAGATCCTTCTGGTAACTTATTCTCTTACCAATACGATGCCCTAAATCGCCTAAAGACGATCAGCGACTTAGTTGGATCAGGAAGTCAGAACGAATATGATGCATCCGGCAATATAACCAGATTTACCGATGGTAACGGAAACATCACCAAATACCAGTACAATAACTTAAACTTACTAGAATCTGTAGAAGATGCAGAAGGAAACACAACCCGTTATACTTATTACAAAGATGGAAATCTTCAGACCATGACTGACGGAAGAGGTAACACCAGCTCCTACACCTATGATGCAGGTGGCAAAATGTCTACATTCACCAATCCTAAGGGAGAAGTAATACAGTATAACTATAACTTGCTAGGCCAGCTTGATGAAGAAATTAAGGCCGACGGTAACACCATAGATTATATCTATGACAAGTACAACCGTTTAGAAAGTATTCTATATCCAGATCAGACATCTGTAGATTATACTTACGACGACCTAAATCGTAAGATAGCAATGGAAGATGTCAATGGTCTTACTGAGTATGATTATGATAATATGAGTAGACTTACTTGGGTATCTGATTCAAACAGTGAAGAAGTAAGCTACGAATATGATAGCAAAGGAAGAGAAACAACCGTAATCTATCCAGATGGAAAATGTGTAGAATACAAATACGATGATTATGACCGCATTATAGAAGTAAATGATCGAGAAGGCAGAATCACTCGTTATACTTACGACGAAGTTGGAAGAAAGAAAACAACCTCATTACCGAATGGTATTACGACAACTTATGAATACGATAAAGGAAATAGGATCGTTGGAATCACCAGTGTGAAGAAAAACGGCTCCGTAGTATTAAAATTTGCATACGAATACGATGGAGCAGGAAACCGAACCTTAGAAGAAATCTGGCAGGAAAAGAAACATTACAGAAGGGAATATACCTACTATAAGAATAACACCGTAAAGAGCATGTCAGAAACCGGTGATAATAATGTAACTTACTCTTATGTATACGACGCAGCAGGAAATATCTCCGAAAAACATGTAACAAAAATAGAAGACGGCAAGGAAACTACAAAGGTAACTCGCTATACATACGATAGTGCTAACCGTATGCTTTCCTTATCAGAAGGTGGCGGAGATACAAGGGCATTTCGTTATGATGCGAATGGTAATCGTATCGCCAGAATATTGAATGGAAAAGGCAATGTTTCAAGCTCAGAAGTGGATACGTCTAAAAATAGTAAAGAAAATGCGGACTACTATTATTACGATTATGAAGACAGACTCGTTGAAATTGTAATTCATAATGGTAAAGTATTTACTTATGGCTACGATGGAGAAGGAAACAGACTATGGAGAACATACAGTCAGCATCCAGTAGTAAAATCACCAGTGAGTGAAGGTGACCGAGTAACTAATCCACCATCATTTCCAGAAAATAATAAGGATAATACAGAAGTAGATACAACTGATATCGAGGATAAGAGTATTAAAAGCGATATTGAATTAGAAAGCGCTAGTGAGATTGATGAGATTGAATCTGATGATAACAGTTTAGTTTCACTAATGAATATTCAAGATGATGCAGAATTAATAACAGCTGTTGATTCCTATCTATTAAGCTCTGATAATGTGGCCTTTGCTGCTATGAAGGGTAACAATGGAAACGGAAACGGTAATGGAAACAATGGCAATGGAAACAATGGTAACGGAAGCAATGGCAACG
>NZ_DAMADT010000055.1:0-11571 GCF_031997925.1 Lachnoclostridium sp.
TAGTTTACCTCCGAGAATATAATCTGGAAAATTGACTTACATGATTTTTAAGTTCATTTAATGCCTCTACTTCACATTCAGGCTTTTTGTCAAATTTCGATAGTAATAAGAAAACTGGAGCATAAAAATGTAAGGCTACCGTTTGTGGATTACTTTCAATAAAAACTCCTTGTTCCATAAGAGCTCCAAATAAGGAAGATTGATACTCCAATGCACTTCTAACATACATCTTTAACATGATTTGCTACTTACTACTCATTTTCTTATCTAATGCTAATTATACTTCCAATTATAATACCTTATTTTTATACTGCATCTCGTTCTTTAAAACTTAGTAGTCTGTACGTAAGATAACCTCAAAGGTGGTACCACTTTGATCGGATTTTGTAATCTGTATCTTCCCCTCGTGAAGTTCAACAATCTCCTTGGCAATCGTTAAACCAAGTCCATTTCCTTTGGTTGCATGGGAAGTATCGCCTTGATAAAACTTATCAAAGATGCGTGTCTTCGTATCCTCAGTCATCCCATTTCCTTGATCCGATATCGAAATCTTAAGATTTTTTTTATCTTGGATTACTTGAATATCTATGATGGAATCTGGCGTGGTAAATTTAATAGCATTATCCAATAAATTAATCCATACTTGTTTTAATAACTCTTCATTACCATAAAGAAATATTTCATCACAATCAAACGCTATCTCTATGTTCTTTTCGATCCACCTTTTTTCTAGTAATACAACTACTCTTCGAATTTGTTCACTAACATTAAACCGTGTCTTGTCTGTAACTATTGTTTGATTTTCTATCTTAGATAAATTCAGTACATTCGTTGCTAATTCGCTAAGTCGATCTGATTCATTAATAATAATATCAAGATACTCATCCCTTTCCTCTTTGGTTAAATCATTGTACTTTAGCATCTTGGCAAATCCTCTCATCGATACGATTGGAGTCTTAAACTCATGGGAAAAATTATTAATAAAATCAGATCGAAGTATCTCTATACCACCAAGTTCCTCCGCCATATGATTAAAACTTCTATTTAACTTTTGAAATTCCTTTGGTCCCTTTAATTTTACTCTAACACTAAAATCACCTTCTGCTAAACGATCCGCCGCAGAAACGATTTCTCGTATCGGAGAAAGAGGTATCCTGCTAAATATCATCGATATTATCGTTCCAATTAGTACGCTGACTACCGCAAATACAAAAATCGGGGTCAAGGGCTTTCTTGTTGAAATTGAAGAAAACATTTCAAAATGATTTAACACAATAAATATTCCAAACAACAAAGTCATCGTTACTAACATGATAACAAATATGATAAAAGCAAAGAGTAATGCCAATTTAAAACTTTCGCACTTCTTGCTAACTTTACTCACAATTTTTCACCGCCTTATATCCAATTCCTCGGATTGCTATAATATCAAATTCAGAATAGCCTTCAAAACGCTTTCTCAATCGGTTAATATGCACATTTACCGTAGTATCAACTGTCTCAGACTCCATGCCCCATATCTCATCCATCAATTGAATTCGAGTAAATATTCTATCAGGATAGGACAATAGCTTATATAGCAAATAAAACTCTTTTTGTGGAAGCGTTTGACTCTCCCCCTCTTTCGAAACGGTTAGTGCATCATAATCTAAGGTTATTTTGCCTATGTGAAGCTTGTGTTCATTCACAATCTTAGCACGGCGAAGTAACGCCTTAATACGAAGTAACATTTCATCTTCATTTACAGGCTTTACCATATAGTCATCAGTCCCAGCTAGAAATCCTTTGCATTTATCTTCTGGTAATTGTTTCGCTGTTACCATAAGAATTGGTGTATTGTCATTACTACCGCGTAATTGCTTTGTAAACTCATACCCGTCCATCTTTGGCATCATGACATCAAGAATAATCAAGTCAATATGTTGTTTATCCATCAATTCTAACGCACTAACCCCATTGTCTGCACAAAAAACTTCGTATCCTGCATGCATTAGAACTGCTTTCATTAACCTAGCCGTATTCTTATCATCTTCTACGACCAATATTTGAAACATAGTATCGTTCCTCCTTAAGCAAACTATAATTAGTGTATAAAACACATCTTTTATCAGAAGTTGAATAACTTTTTCTTTTCAGTCTTATTATAACACGAAAGATAAACCTAAAATTAACAAAATTTCATAGCATGTTTATTTTTAGTCCCTTATTCTAATTTTCAATACGACAGTACTACTTCCCCACAACAATCAGAAAATGGAACATTACTCAAGCTACAAATAGGTAGCTCACTTCTCCCTTACAGGTAAAAAATAGAGCAGATATTCCGATTATCAGTTAAGAGGTGCATGAAAGAATACCTTATATGAAATTGAATAAAAACTTCATTTAAGTTATATTATATCATGGAAGATAAACCTAAAAGTAAATAAACTTTCACGGAATAGTTTATTTTCAGTTTCTCATTACTATATATAATACGTCAGTAATGGCTTCTCCATAATAAACAGAAAGGTAGATAATAAATTATGCTACAAATTAGGAACATATCCAAAAAATACGCTACGAAGTATCTGGTACAGTCTGCACTTGATGATGTCAGTTTAACACTTCGTGACAATGAATTTGTTGCAATCCTTGGACCAAGTGGTTCTGGTAAAACAACATTATTAAATATCATTGGGGGTTTAGACCGTTATGATAACGGTGATTTAATCATTAATGGTATTTCAACGAAAAAATATAAGGACCGTGACTGGGATTCCTATAGAAATCATACCATTGGTTTTGTATTTCAAAGTTACAACTTAATCCCTCATCAATCCATCTTATCCAATGTAGAATTAGCCCTCACTATTTCCGGTATCTCGAATAAGGAAAGGAAAAGATTATCAAAAGAAGCTCTCGAAAAAGTAGGTCTTGGAAATCAAATTCATAAGAAACCGAATCAACTCTCAGGTGGACAAATGCAGCGTGTGGCAATTGCCAGAGCACTTGTCAATAATCCTGATATCCTTCTTGCTGACGAACCAACAGGAGCACTGGATACAGAAACAAGTATTCTTGTTATGGATTTATTAAAAGAAATTGCCAAAGATAGACTGGTTATCATGGTTACTCATAATCCTGAATTAGCTGAGAAATATGCCACACGTATTGTAAAGCTTCGTGACGGTAAGATAACCGATGACTCCGATCCTTATCAGCCGAATCAACAGGAAGTAACAAAGCCAGAGCACAAAACAATGGGAAAAACTTCAATGTCTTTCCTTACAGCACTATCTCTTAGCTTAAATAACCTAAAAACGAAAAAAGCAAGAACAATTCTTACATCATTTGCAGGAAGTATTGGAATTATTGGTATTGCTCTAATCCTAGCACTTTCTAGTGGTATCAATACCTATATTGAAACCGTACAAAAAGATACCCTATCTACTTATCCAATCAGCATTGAGAGAGAAAGTATCGATATGACTTCTATGATGACGACGATGATGGAACAAAATACATCGAATGGTGTGGAACATGATTTAGATAAAATATATTCAAATAATATAGTTACCAGTATGTTTTCCACCTTAAGTCAGGAAACAAAAGCGAATGATTTAGGAACATTTAAAAAATATATTGAACGTGGAGATTCCAAGATACTCGATTCTGTTTCTACAATCCAATACGGTTATGATTTGGATTTACAAATCTTTAGTTCAGATACATCAAATGGTGTAACACAATTAAATCCAAGTGAATTGTTAAACAAATCTGGAATGGGCGGAATGAGTGGTATGAGCGCCCCAGGAATGGGTATGACGTCTTCCGATGTATTTTCAGAGATGTTAGGAAATAAAGAACTATTAGAATCTCAATATGATGTTCTTGCGGGGCGTTTTCCAGAGGAAGGTGCTTATAACGAAGTCGTACTGGTCGTTGATAAAAATAATGAAATCAGTGACTTAGCTCTTTACACCTTGGATTTTATGAATCAGGAAGAATTTAAAAACATTCAAAAAGCATTAGCCAAAGGCAAAGATGTCAAAGAACCTGACCATGCGTCGTTTTCTTACGATGAAGTTTTGAATAAGACTTTTAAATTAGTACTAAATACGGATTACTATGTATATAACAAGGAAACTGGTATTTGGAAGGATATGCGCGATGATCAATCATTTATGAAAAAATTGGTAAATGACTCTCTGGATTTAAAAATTGTTGGTATCCTCAGGCCGAATCCAGAAGCAAGTGCAGCATCCATTCATGGCGAAGTTGGATATACCTCCTCTTTAACAGAATATATCATCAATAAAATTAATAACAGTGACATCACAAAAACTCAACTTGCAGATAAAGAAACGAATGTTTTTACGAATATGCCTTTTGATATGAATGGATATATGAAAAACATAACAATGAAAGAAATCAATGATTTCGTGAAAACATTGTCTGAAGAGGAGCAACAACAATTTAAAATGCTAAGCTCAACTATGACGGAAGAGGAAATTATTTCTATCTTCGGAGAACAAATTCGCTCTGCTGCTGGTAAGGAAGCAACCTATGAAGACAACATAGCACAGTTAGGAATCGTAAATCTAGACCAACCTTCAACTATTAACCTCTATCCTATTAACTTTGAAGCGAAAGATGCTATTGCGAAAATCATTGAAGATTATAATACAACCCAGAAAGACGCTGGCCATGAAGAGATGACCATTAACTATACCGATTTCGTTGGACTTATGATGTCATCTATTACAACTATCATCGATATGATTAGTTATGTTTTAATAGGTTTTGTAGCAATTTCACTTGTCGTTTCCTCTATAATGATTGGAATTATCACCTACATTTCTGTTCTGGAGCGAACAAAAGAGATTGGTATTTTACGAAGTATAGGAGCTTCAAAACGTAATATTTCCAGTATCTTTAACGCAGAAACATTAATTATTGGATTTACCTCAGGTATGCTTGGTATTATTATTTCTCTCTTACTATTAATACCGATAAACGCGATTATTGCTTCATTATCAGGAATTTCTAAAATTGCAGTATTACCATGGGGCTATGCAATCGTACTTGTAGTTATCAGTATGATATTAACATTAATTGCAGGTTTAATTCCTTCTAAGAAAGCAGCTAAGAAAGATCCTGTAACTGCACTTAGAACAGAGTAATTCTATAGCTATAATGATATTGTAAAATTATCTATTAATTATTAATACAGTAGGTACGCAAAAAACACCGTCGGTTAGTTTCATATTATCCGACGGTGTTTTTGATTATCCATATGCATTGATTAAATAATCGGAACTAAGAGTTCCGATTATCGGGTGGATGACATAAACTTTTAACTTGGTACTCTCTTACTATTGTTAGTAAACTAGTACTTTTCGAGAGTAGTTAGCCGAATTATTTATCTTCTCTAACTAAGAACGTGTTACCGTCCATGTCATAAAAATTAAACATACTTCCATATGGCATAGTTAGAATTTCATCAACCTTAACCTCTTTGTCCAACAATTCCTGATAGGTCTTCTGTATATCATTTGTACTTAATAGGATTGAAGGATGTCCAACATTTGTGTCTGGGTTTTGGCTCATCATTAATTTTTTTTCATATAATACGAATGTTGTAAATGAATCATTCGCTGGTCCAACTTCCAACCACTTCATATTTGGTCCCATCGGTTGTTCTAAACGCACTACAAAATTCATCTTTTCTGTCCAGAAATTTTTTGCTTCCTCTTGATTATTAACATATAACGTAACTTTACCAATATTCTGTATCATTTATTAACCTCCAAATAACGTTATGTCCGCAAATTATTATACTTAACCTGAATTATAAAGTACTCTTTCTTCCATTGCTAATTCGCTAAGTAACTTTATTTACTGCAACAAACATAATAATTTCTTTTATACTAATTAACTTGCTCAAAATTCTCTTTTTTATGAATTATAATTCTAATTCATTCTAAGCTGTCTTACAAATCTAAGATTGTTGTTATTTGATTTAAAATATACAAAGATATCTAAGCTGTTTGCATCCTAAGATATCTAATCTTCTTTTGCATACCCTATAATTTCCAAACCACTAATCTTACATCTTAACTTAAGATACATCACTTTAACAATCGAATCAAGTAAAAAAATTATCTTACACTCTCATTCCTAACCCGATCTATTATATTTCTCATATCGTCTTTTCTCATAGCACCTTGAAAATATCCCTCGATACTTCCCTCTGGATTTATAATAAAAGTTGTAGGATACACGGAAATATTATAGTAATAAGATAAGTATGAGGATTCATCAAATACTACTGGAAACGTATATTTTTTCTCTTCTAAAAATGACATGATTCCTCGTTTTGACTTCTCTTTACCCTCATTTGGAAAAGCGACGCCTAAGATAATTACATCCTCTTGATTACTTCCATATTCCTTATAGATTTCTTCAATATGGGGCATCTCTCTTTTACAAGGTGGGCACCATGTTGCCCAGAAATTAAGAAATACAGTTTTTCCTTTATAATCACTTAATGTATGAGTATTTCCATATTGATCAATTAAAATAAAATCCGGAGCCAGTATGCTCTTAGATTCCCCATTCGAATTTTTTCCTTGAACATAAGTAGGTCTAATAAACTTTGGTGTTGTTATTCCGTTCACTAGAACAAGAAATCCCATAAGCAGTATGATATACCCGCCAATAGTTTTTAGCTTATCCGACTTTAATTTGACTTTTTCCAATAGACTAAGCATCCTATCTGAAAACGCTGCAACGATAAGAAATGGAATAAAACCTAACGTATAGATACCTATAAGTAGGTTTCCCGTCCAAATATTTTGCTTAGTCGACGCTAGTACAAGCACAGAAGCAAGCATTGGTCCTATGCATGGTGTCCATCCAAAACTAAAGGTGAAACCTAATAAATATGCTATGATAGGATTCATCTGATTGGTTTTTATGTGTATCCTCTTTTCTTTTTGTAAAAAAGGTATCTTTATGTCCCCCACGTAAAATAGCCCCATAAGAAAGATAAAGCTACCACCAATTATTAAGAAATACCGTTTATATTCAGTTAAAAAGGTTCGAAAAATTCCTATTCCAGTTCCTAAGAGAAAGAACGTAGTAGAAATTCCTAATACAAATAAGATAGTATTGGTAAATAACACTCTTTTGTTTGAACTTTTGTTTAAACTATTGTTATTAGTATTACTATTTTTAGCACTACTATTATTGCCAATCCTATTTCTATTTGTTTCTATACTGTTTCCATCATTCCGATTACTACTTGATAATATTGCCAAATAAATTGGTAAAAGAGGAATGACACAAGGCGACAAGAAGGATAATACCCCCTCTAAGAATACAATTATAAAATTAATATGATCCATATTCCTCCATTAACTTTTTCTCATACGATTTTGATAATTATAGCTTATCAAACCGTTCGAACGAAAGCAATAGGGCACTTTTTAGTAACGTCCCGATTTATCACACTTTAGATTTTTACTTCCCCATGCAATCATCTCTTCCACCAAAGGTAATAGCGTAAGTCCCTTCTCACTAAGATAGTAATATGATTCGATGCTATTTCCATTGATCTCCTTTTGATTACTTACGATTTCTTGTTTCATAAGTAATTCAAGTTGTTGGATAATCATTTTCCTTGTACAGCCCTCTAACTCTTTTTCTAATTCACCGAAGCGCTTCTTCTCATACTTGATTGTACAGATTATGGTTGCTATCCACTTTTTCCCTAATAAATTCGCAAGTGCTTCAACAGGGCAATCATATGTCTCTTGTTTGATATGAATAATCATTCTCTTACTCCTTGGAAATAAATAATCTGTTTATTATACAAACTGCAAATATAAAAATTCTTGTCTATCTTATTTTATATCATATTGACAAAGTTGACATCATTTTTTTCTCATTGATTTACCAAGCAGGTCATAAATCTTATAAGGATATTGAATAACCTGACTTACAAGGATAAGTAGCCATTTCTCGTTATTCCACATTAGATAAGAAAATATATCTAAGAATGCTAATATTTACATCACAATAACAGATATTTTTTAAACATAACTACTTGACAAAAAAAAATAATAGATTTAAAATGAACAATGTTCATATCGTGGAGGTGAATATAGTGAATAATATAGTTACTTCAAAGGAAATGATCCTATTTGAAAGTCGTAAGATTGTAATGGAAAGAGGTATCTCAGCGATTAATATGCGTACTGTAGCAAATGCTTGCGGGGTGGCTGTCGGTTCTATCTATAACTATTTCCCATCGAAAACAGAACTAATTACCGCAACCGTAGAAGATGTTTGGAAAGATATATTTCATATGTCAGGAGATACATTTGAATTTCTAAATTTTAAAGATTGTCTTCTTTGGCTTTTTGAAAGTATCAATAAAGGATGCAAAAAATATCCTGGATTTTTTAATTTACATTCTATGAGTTTCGCGTCCGAGGATAAAGTTAAGGGACGACAAATGATGGAACATTACTTTGGACATATAAAGCAAAGTCTTTTATATGTTTTAGAACATGATACAAACGTCCGTTCAAACGCATTTAATGATATTTTAACAGCGGATGAATTTGTTAATTTGATCTTTACAACATTTACATCAATGTTACTTCAGAGGCAAGAACATTGTAAAGCTTTACTTGAAATGGTATCACGCTGTATTTACTAAGTTCCTACTTTTACAGGTAGGAAAAATTTCGAACAATACTGAACATAGTTCATTTTAAAGGAGATGTTTTATACGAAAATAAAGAAGAGAAATTTACTTCTATTAGCAAGCGTTGTTTGGTTATTAGCAGGATTTAATATTTTGCGTATAGGAATTATTTCTTACAAAGATAATCTTACAATCATAAACCTTTTTATTTCTATTGTAATATTTATTCTATTTTGGTTTATGGTCTTTGGTAAACTTGTTCGGAAGCACACTTACAGAATTATAAATTATAATGAAGAAAAACAGTTTTTTTTGAAATTTTTTGATATAAAATCTTTTTTCATCATGGCTTTTATGATTTCATTTGGTATAGGGATACGATTATCAAATATTTTCCCTGATTTATATATCGCAGTTTTTTATTCAGGATTAGGAGCAGCTTTATTTTTAGCAGGAATTTTATTTGGATACAACTATTTTACACAGAGGACTGAAAAATAATTTAAAGTGAGGTAAAAAATTATGCAAGCAATTATGGAAACATCGTTTGATGTTATATATCTTATTACAGTAATAACTTTAGGAATCATCATGATTCAAAAAAATCAAGGAAGAAAACAATACCTCTTATTCGGTATTATGGCAGTAACCTTAGGCGTTGGAGATTCTTTTCATTTAGTACCCCGCGCAGTCGCATTATGTACGACAGGATTAGAAAATTATACTACCGCTTTGGGAATTGGAAAATTTATTACATCAATTACTATGACTATTTTCTATATATTACTTTATTATGTTTGGCGTTTACGTTACCAAATCAAAGGGAAACTTGGATTGACTATTTCTATATATATACTGGCTATTGTACGTATCGTATTGTGTTTATTTCCACAAAATGCATGGACAAGTTCAACCTCTCCTTTAAATTGGGCAATATATCGCAATATTCCGTTCGCCTTATTAGGTTTAATCATTATCATTCTGTTTTTCAAAATGGCTAAAGAACATAATGATAGCTCATTTCGTTATATGTGGTTGACCATTGTATTAAGCTTTGCATTTTATATTCCAGTAGTATTATTTGCAGATGTATTTCCACTTGTCGGAATGTTAATGATTCCAAAGACATGCGCTTATGTTTGGACGGTTGTAATTGGATTTCGTGATATGCGCTCAGAATTAAAAGGTGGTAATACAAAATGAAAAAATTATTAAACCTTTCATTGTTCTACTTTATATGCGCTATGATAGGTGGAGTTTTTTATCGTGAATTCACAAAATATATGGGTTTCACTGGAAGAACAACTTTATCATTGGTCCATGTTCATTTACTAGTTTTAGGAACACTATTGTTTATGATTTTAACACTATTTTGTAGAAATACAGACTTACAAAACAATCAAAAATTTAAATTATTTTTAGTACTATATAACATAGGACTACCACTTATGGTAATTATGCTAGTCATTCGTGGTGTAATACAAGTATTAGAATTACAACTTAGCAAAGGTGCTAATGCAGCGGTTTCTGGTATTGCTGGTATTGCACACATCATAATAACAGTTGCATTGGTAATATTGTTCCTAGCGCTAAAAAGCATAATTACTAAATGGGAAAATTAGTTTTGCTAAAATTTTATTCTCAACGTTTTCTATCATAAAAATCTACCAGGGTTATAACATGGTATACAATTTAATATCATTAATACAAAAGTCAGACCTAAAGTCTGACTTTTGTTGCCTTGTATTTTCCTCATATTTTTCTTTATTATCAAAGCCATTTATAATCAAAGCCCCTTCTAACGTTAGGGCAAGAATTCCAATTAATCTATCGCAATTCGGATACTCTTGTCTTTTCGTTTCTCTTTCATGATTTGATTTATTTTCATAGTGTTCTCCTTGTTCCTAATAGTAATCATATACCTATTTTATATAACTTTTTATACTTAGACAATGGAGCCTTTGTTAATTAACAGGTACAAATTTTGACTAATGGTTAAGAGAATTATACTATCCTAACATAAAAAATAAAGCTGTTTCAGAGAAAACAGATATCCCTCCTAAATAGACAAGTAATTATTTCTCTTTTTTATTCAGTAGAACACTTATCAAACTCTTATCCAGCTTTATTTTTATATAACAACCTCAAATAACTTCAATAACTAATTACTTACAGGAACTCTTTATTACTTAGGAAATCTTTGTTACATCAAAAAACTTTTTATTACTTACAGAACTTTTTATTATTACTAAAACTTTTTTTATTCCATAACTTTTTATTATTCTAAAACTTTTTATTTCTTTAGTACAGGATAGCAAACTTCAGTAATTAATTCCTCAGGATTCTTTGTTTCGTGAGGACTTACATGATAGATGCAAAAAGATAATCCATTAAATTCATAACCGTTATCTCTTACCCAATTCGCTACTGCTTCATTTACTTCATTTATTTTCTCGTAACTACCTTTATAGATTGCAGATGCCATTTGAATCGGTGCTACTGTTTTAAATACTACATTCTCTGTATTTTGATAACTACCTTTCACAGACTTTTGCACTTCTACATCCACATCAGATTCTTTGTGCTCTCCGTCATGGAATATAGCCAGAGTATAACATGGATCACCGTTTTGTAAATTAAGATTTGCAGTTTCCTGCATAAGAATCCCCCATAACATTCCCTCATGCACATAGGTAGGTATTACTTTTCTAACGCTTGCAACATATCTTTCTGGTAGTTCTTTTAGTGTAACATTATAGTTCATAACTATACCATCCTTTCTCAACCTATAAATCGTTGTTTCAAGGAGTAGTAAACGACGCTTTGCTTCTTCTGCCTGACCTTGTACTTCAGCTTGTTTTATCTCTAAAAAG
>NZ_DAMADT010000055.1:11581-12361 GCF_031997925.1 Lachnoclostridium sp.
AGCGAGCTAATGCCTTGGAATCCTCATAGTTCTTAAGAATTTCTAAAATCGAGGCAAGACTAAATCCCATGTCTTTCAGAGCTGTGATTCGATCTGCAATAGGTAGCTGACATTCACTATAATATCGATAGTTGGTCAAGACATCAATATTTTCTGGTACTAACAATCCGATTTCATCATAATGCCTTAGCATTCGAATACTAATCCTTGATAATTTTGAAAAATCGCCTATTCTAAGCATTTATCGTACCTCACATATATGTGTATTTTTGAGCTCAACACCAGTATAGAGTATACCATAATGTCAGAGTCAATAGATAATATTTAAAATAAAGTCCCTTAATTTATAGAAAGCATTATTTCGTCATCACCACTAGTATAAAGAGCGAATGTATTGGATTCGTTAGAAATATATTAGTAATGATGCCATATCGATTCACTACATAGAATTAACCTTAATGAAATGATTGATGTTAGAATTCTTCAACTATTTCTTTAAGAAGCCATAATCTAAACATTTGGTTAAAGAATATTGAAAATAAGAGAGGGAATAAATATGTGTACAGCTATGACCCTGCAATCTTTAGAGAATGTAAATTTTTTTGGAAGAACTATGGACTTTTCATACTGCATCGAACCAGCTATTTATAAAGTACCTAAAAACAATGAATGGAAAAATATTCTTACAATGAAAAATTTTCATGATTATTATAGCTTTATTGGAATAGGCCAGGAAAGCGATGGATTGCTCGGATTTTTAGATGGAGTTAACGAAAATGG
>NZ_DAMADT010000056.1:0-12242 GCF_031997925.1 Lachnoclostridium sp.
CCTCCATAAGTAGATTTTGGTTATTTACCATGTCAACTTATGGAGGATCATATCACTATTTTAGCAAGGCTTACAATGTTATTTTACTTTTCTTGAAAACATATCTTCCATGCTGCCAGCAGCCTTTTCATCCATCTTTTCGAGTGCATGAGCATAGATATTTATTATTGTGCTCGATTGAGCATGTCCTAGTCCAGCATAAAAGAATTGCCAATGTTTACTTGATAAAAACCTTTGGCGACTAAATATTGATAGTTGGTAGAAAATGGTGTATTATATAAAGAAAGCTTCTGTTTATAACAAGGAGGGGACATGCATGAAAAAGAAAAAGTGGTTGATTATTGCTTTATCAACCTTAGTTATTATCCCGGTTAGCTTTGCCATAACTGACAAAATTCGTTATAATAATGGAGAAAGAGCGATATTTGTTAGTGATCTTGGGTCTGGTGGGGAAGTTGATATATATAAAGGTTTTGGTTACAAGATTTTATATTTTTATCCACAAACTTCAACCGAGGATGAATTAGAGAGGATATATTCTGAATGGAGATGGTTCTGGGAAGATTAAAATTGAATAGTATAATTTAAACTACCAACTATCAACATCAGCGGGTAGTTTTTTTAGATATCGATACGCTTATCAGAGTGCTCATGACAGCATTTCAGTCATTTTAATGAATAAATGATGAAGCCTATTTTGGATTGGTTAAGCCACTATCTCTTCTTGTTCTTTTTTTAATGAAGTAGATTCTATGATTGTATCTATTAATTGTATCCATTTAGATAGATTATTAGCACCTGGATTATTGACAGCCTTTTGAAAAATGTTATTATGGTTGTATGTAAAGATTATGGAAAGATTACATTGATTGATAACCTTTTTACAAAAGATACATCTTATTATTAATTCATTAAATGGACATCCTAAATTGAATTAGCATTGAAAAATTAGGCTTGATGAGGAAGCTATATTGGAAGAAAACAATAGAAAGAAAACTCGGATAACCTAAAAGAATATATTGATATAAAAAGGATAAAAGGGGGAAACCAAATGAAATTAAAAGCGATACTATGGGATTATGATGGTACATTAGTCGACAGTACCAAGAAAAATATACGCGTTACCAAAGAAATTTTAAAGCACTTTATACCAGAAATTAAGCAACATATGCCAATAGCACTAACCTCAATTGACGAATATCAAAAGGCAAACTATAGGTATAAGAACTGGAAGGAATTATATGAACATGCATATGGTTTGACTATGGAACAGATTGAAGAAGCGGGGAAGCTTTGGAGTCCTTATCAGTTACAGGATGATTCCAATGCAGAGTTGTTTGAAGGATTGCTTGATATAATTCCGAGATTGCCAGTGAAGTCCCAAGGAATATGCTCACAAAATAGTGCACAAAACATAGAAAAAACATTAGCTTCCTATGGATTAGCATCATTCTTTCCAGTAATTATCGGCGTGGATGAAGTTGGTTTTGGTGAACAAAAGCCAAACCCTTCGGGATACTTAAAATGTTTATCGAAGCTAGGGGTAGATTATGAAGATTCCATACTAGTTTATATTGGTGATCATGCAGAAGATGTTGTTTTCGCTAAGAATGCAGAAAAGTGCTTGTTAGAATATTTAAGAGAAAAGAATAAGATTAGTACGGTAAAAATAATTACTATTGGAGTAAATTACAGCGGTTCGGATGCTACTACATGGGCAGTGAAACCAGACTATGTTGTAACTTCGCCCAAGGAAATAGAACGTATTATAACCGAAATAAATAAGAATTAGAAGGAAACGCCTGTGAATAAATATAACTTAGCATTTCGCTTGTTAAAAAAGAACTACAAAACTATTTTACTATTTGAACTATTTTATAAATTAGTAGGATCCACAGTATTTACTCCATTGCTATTTGGTATGTTAAATCTTGCTTTAAAGCTTTCAGGAGAACAATATCTAACTAATGATAATTTTTTTGATTTTCTAAGTAGACCAACAACGGTAGTTATCGCCTTAATTATCTTATTGGCTGTAACCTTATTTACTTTATTTGAGATGACTGCCTTAGTTCAATGTTTTCATGCTTCGTTTCATAACAATAAGATGACAGTTGCACAAATGTTTCAGGCTGGTTATCGCTCTGCATTTCGCTTTTTTAAGAGAAGGAATGGATTAATTATTGTATTTGTTCTATTTATTATCCCTATTACGAATTTTGCTTTAGTGTCTGGTTATATTTCAAGTATCAACATACCAGAATTCATTATGGATTATATCTATAACAATCTGTTGTTATCGATACTATTTCTTTTATGTATGCTCCTATTTGCGATTATTACAATGCGCTGGATATTTAGTATTCACGTGTTTACACTGGAAGGCTGTAACTATAAAAAAGCAAGAAAAGAAAGCCTTCGAATGAATCGAGGACGTTATATCAAGCATGCCATAGGGCTGATTGTATGGAATATATCCATAGCTTTGATTGTGTTACTATTTACCACTCTTTCCATTGGTGCTGTTACTCTTGTAATTAAATCGTTAACAAATTCGGCGATTGCCTATTCTATGACACTTGCTGTTGTTGCTGGTGCGTTATTGTTACTATTAATCGTGTTAGCCAATTTTTCAGTGGCGATATCTTTTGCGTTTATCAGTGCGTTATACTATAAGCAAAAGAGATATGCAGGAGAGGAAATTCCAACCTATCGTCCATCTGAAATTACATTCCATAAATTGAAAAAGGTCTTAGTATTTAGTGCATTAGTAGCAGCAGTGATAAACATCTTCTACTTATCAGTTATAACCAATAAAAATTTTGATTGGAATATGCAATTATTTGAACATACACAAGTGACTGCACATCGTGGTAATTCCAGTATGGCACCAGAGAATACCATGCCAGCATTCAAAAGTGCAATAGAACAACGAGCGGATTATATAGAACTCGATGTTCAACAAACGAAAGATGGAGTGTTTGTAGTAGCGCATGACTCCAATTTGAAACGAATCTCTGGAAAAAATATTAATATATGGGAAGTTACTTATGATGAGATTAAAGATATCGATGTTGGAAGTTGGTTTCACAGTGACTTTTCTTATGTAAGATTATCTACATTAGAAGAGGTAATTAAGGAGACAAAGGGTAAGATAAAATTAAATATTGAACTTAAACCAAGCGGTCATGAAATTGATTTTGAAAAAAGTGTTGTTGACTTAATTAAAGAATATAAAGTGGAGGATGACTGTGTCGTAGCCTCAATGAACTATGAATGTTTAAAACGAGTGAAGGAATACGCACCTGATATAAAAACAGTATATATAACGACCGTTGCATATGGCTCTTTATTAACCTTGGAGTATGCGGATGTCTATAGCATTGAAGCTACTTTTGTAACAAGTAACTTGGTAAACGACATTCATCGTCAAGGAAAAGAAATCTACGCTTGGACTGTGAATGATGAGAGTAATGTTCAGAAAATGATTGATGTAGGTGTTGATAATATCGTTACGGATAATCCTGTTATGGTCCGTGAATTAGTATATTCTAAGAGTTTAAATGAAAATATAGTTGATTTTATATATCGTCTCATCAATAAATAGTATGTATGATAGAAAAAATTTTACACTATCAAATGTTCTATTTAATATAATGATCACTAACGAGATGTTACTACTAATTATGTATGTATTACACATAAGCTATAAAAATAAGAAACACGAAAAGATGAGTGAAAATTTCACCTCCAAGTTTGTGTCTGCTGTCTTTACAAGCTAGTGAGGTATGAAGTTAACGCAGAAATGAGGAAAAGCATGAAACTAGTTATAATAAGACACGGAGAACCAGATTATTCAATTGATTCACTTACAGAAAAAGGATGGAGAGAAGCAGATTTTCTTTCTGAAAGGATCAGTAAGCTTCCTGTTTCAGCAATCTATTGCTCCCCTCTTGGAAGGGCAAAAGACACAGCGAAAGCAACATTACAAAAATTAGGTACCGAAGCAGAGATATTACCTTGGCTTAGAGAGTTCGATGCTCCAATTAACGATGCTAATAATGAAAAAAAGATGGTACCGTGGGATTTTATGCCTGGATATTGGACAAAACAAGAAGAATTTTATGGCAGAGACCAATGGTTTGACAATGATTTAATGAAGACAGGCCCGGTAAAAGCAGAATATGAAAAAGTAGCTGCTGGCCTTGATGAACTTCTATTAAAGTATGGATATCAAAGAGAAGGTAGATTGTACCGAGCTATACCAGGAAGTGATGATACAATCGTGTTGTTTTGTCACCTTGGTATTACTTGTGTTATTCTTTCACATCTACTTGGAATCTCAGCACAATTAATGTGGCACGGATTCTTTATTGCACCTACTTCAGTTACTATAATTGAGACAGAAGAACGTATGAATAATGAAGCCTTCTTTCGCTGTAGGGAGGTAGGAGATACAGCTCATTTGTATGTGAAAGGAGAGCCAGTGTCAAACGCTGGATTCTTTCCAAGACAGCCAAAGTAATGTTCCAATGGCGTATTTATTAATATTATAATGGTTTATTTTAACCTCTTTGTGATTGTCTGGTAGACTGGCACAAGGAGGTTTTTTTCGATCTGTTAGAGTTTTCTGCATACTAACATCTATAGTATTTTTCAGTTTATATAAATAACAATTAGAGTCAGTGTTTAACATGGATGTAAGGATATAGCGAATAAGATTATATTGGTGTAAGAAGAGGAAAAAGTCTGTGGATTAGCATAACATTGATAAGGGAAACATTATCTGGTATTATGTTGATAATATAAAAATAGGAGGTAATTACATGATATTAAAGGAACGAAAAGAGATCTTAATTACAATTGGAATTTTTATATTTTTGCTTATTCTTGGTAAATACCTTATAACGGAAGTTATACCATTGGGTTATCTGGAATCGTCTATTTTATATCTAACGAGTGTTATAGGCGCTGCGTTATTTTATAATAAGAAATAATAATTTTAAACGAGTGCTATATTATAAATTTTGAAAATTCAAAATTGTTTTATAACACTCGTTTAATTTTATATATGTGTATATAACAATGTGAATCTATCTCTTATATTATTTAGAAAACTATAGTATTAAGAAAGAGCCAATGTTAGTAAATAGATAAAAAAAGCCTAATAAATAAATGATTAGAAAAAATGAACAAATATTGGTAACTGAGCTGTATTATTATTAAAGGCTTAAAAATAATTCTAAGAATAGATTATAAAACATCATATAGATTGGGGGTAGTGGCAGTGGAGGGGTCCTATGAAAAGTATTCCATAACGAAAAGTTTTCATCAGCATTCGGATATGGTTTACCGTATTGCACTTAATATGGTACGAAGTATTTCGGCTGCAGAAGATATCACGCAAGAAGTATTTTTAAAACTAATAGAGAAGCAACTTACATTTGAATCAAAGCAACATGAAAAAGCGTGGTTAATTCGTGTCACAATAAATTATTGTAAAAATTATTTAAAATCAGGTTGGTTTAGAAAAACCACAGAACTTACAGAGGATATTCCTTATGTCAGTGGAATTGAGTATACTTTGGAGCAAAAGGAACTTTATAATCAGCTGATGAAGCTAAAAGAACTGGAGCGAACCATAGTTTATCTATATTATTATGAAGAGTATACTCTGGCTGAGATAGCAAAAATATTGGAGATGAACAGTAATACAGTAGCTACGAAATTACGTAGAGCCAAGGAAAAACTTAAGTTCCAAATGAAAGGAGGGGTGTATTGATGAAAAAAGGGTCTAAATCGTATGGAGAACTTGAAGAAAATAATTTAAAAATGAATATCAAAACAGTCTACGACGGAATGAAGTATCAAACGAAATCAAAACAAGAGTTATTAGCACGAATTCAACAAACAGAGCTTAGAAAATATGGTATTGATTCAGAAGAAACGTATGACTATGTATATTTGAATATGAGAAATCGAAAGAAAAAAGTAGCAAATGGAGTATCCTTCTTAAAGCTGGGAGCGAGTATTGTGACAATCGCAGCAGTTATATTCTTAATTGGTATCTTAATCTATAATGTTCATATAAGATTTGAAAAGCAAAAAGAAGCAGCGGTAGATAGAAAAGAAATAAAGGAGCAAATTAATAAAGATATTATAGAACAAAACGATAATAGTCAATATGATTCTCGGGATTCAGAGAGTGAACATGCGAATAATAATCAGAAAAACGAAGAGTCTAATCAATTTAATGAGGGGAATAAGAAAGATAATTTATATGGGATAGAAATAGAAGTTCCTGTCAGAGTTCCTATAGAAGAACTTCATCTTTCAGGAGAGTTTAATCTGTCAGATTATTATCTCACTAATGTTGTGCAACCAGAGAATCAATATATGATCGATAAAGAAGGAATACTTTGGGGACTAGGTGATAATCGTGCAGGACAGCTTGGTCAGGGTGTTCAAGGATATTATGGTGAGGCATATGTTGATTATACTAAGGAACCAGTAAAAATAGCAGAGAATGTTGCTCATGTAGATGCTAGCAGAAATTACTTTGCTGTATTTCTAACGGAAGATGGCAGTCTCTATGGAATGGGGGCTAATTTTGATGGACTTATGGGAATAAAGCAGGTTGGTTCGTATTTTAGTCACTCAACCGATGTCTGTGCAATTCATCCTGTTTTATTAATGAAAGACGTTTCTTATGCTAGATGTGGTGAATATCATATCCTAGTTCTTAAAAAAGACGGAACTGTGTGGAAAATTGGAGATACCAAGGATGATAGTCAAAAACCGGATTCAATGGGGACAATCGATTGGTATGAAACTACCTCGATTTCGGAACCAAAGAAGATGTTAGAAGATGCGATCTATATTACTACTGACGGTTTTCAATGCGCTTCGATTCGTTCTGATGGAACTTTATGGACGTGGGGAGATAATAGAAAAGGAGTGTTAGGCACAGGAAATTATGAAGAAGGCACTGTAGAAATCCCTCAACAGATCGCTACTGATGTAAATATGGTATGGATTGGTGAAGTAGCATTTAATTCTACTGTTACCAAGATAACCTATGGAATGAGACAAAGCGAAGCAAGGCTTCCCATACCTCAGATGATTATTCAAAAGAAAGATGGTTCCTTCTGGGGGTGTGGGGTAGGATTTGGTGAGAACGACAAAGTAGTGAATGGAGAGAAAGTTAAAATATCAGCAGACTTAGTGCCGGTAGAGTTAACCAATAAAGATAGTCAAATCATGAACCATGAGCTAAGAGATTTTCCATTAGGAACTTCATATTTAGAGGTAATTCAATCTCTAAAGGAAAAGCAAATTTCTTATCAATCATATGAATTCAGTAATAAAATTGAGATTAGCCATAACTACTTTGGAAATCAATATGCTTGTAGTGTGCTTGAATTTTCAGATAGCGGAAAGCTAGAAACTATTGATATAGGTTTTGGCTTTTCATCGGATGGTAAGATTCGGGTACAGAGTTCTGTGGAAGAGGTTCAAAGAATCTATGGGGAAGAGGATATTAGTCTTTACAAAAACAATGGAAGTATTATAAAAGAGTATGTCTATGCAAATGGATATCTACAGATATCGAGTAGAGATGGTGCAGTTACTAATATTAAGATTAGTAAATATTCTATTTTACCTCAAGTAATTATGGAGAAGCTTTGCAGTAAAGAAGAACGAACCAATCAATCAGAACAGGATAAGATGATGGAAATTCCACCAACGATAAATGAATTTGAACTAAAGAATGGTAAGGTTATTCTTTATGAAACCGTAGATAGTAAATCATTAATAAGGCAATATCAGGTAGAAGCCATACCATGTAAACTTGGTCATGCGGTAGTGGTAACTAGAAGTACAATAATTGATAATGAATCAAAAGTGGATCAGTTAATGCTTTCTATTATGGATGATAAATTCGATAAAGTGCTAACCAAAGTAATTAAACTGAATGATATTGGAGGTAGCCAAATTTCTATAAAGGAACAAGAAGTTAGCGTAGAGTATTCAAAAAATCCTAAGAAAATAATAGAAAGTGCATCAGATAAGGAGATAGGGAAAGTTTATTTAACAGAGGATGGTTGGGTTGAAAGGAATTAAGTAATGCAATGGCTAGGTTGAGAGAAATTAAGCATATGTAAAATAAATGTTATGTTTCGATATTAATCAAAGATGGAGTAATAGATAGAGGAATATTCTGAAAGAAATTAAGTATTGTGAAGTAAATGGTGTTTTTTTGTGTTAAGCAGAATTGGATTTATGAATAGAGGAATTATCTATTTAAATCCAGTTCTGCTCTTTTATTTGAACTTGAATATTATTTTATTAAAAATATTAAGTTTAGACACTGATAAAGCTCTTTCTTGATATAGAAGTAAAGAAAATTATTTTTACGACGTACTCATACTAACAGTGATCTGTTAATTACTCATTAATTACTCATTAATTACTCATCAAATACTAATGAACTCATTCTTTACGAATGGGGGATAAAATGCTAGAATTAACCGTGTGCTATAAATAAAAATGTTATTCGAGCAACATATATGGGCCGATTAGAACCTAATTATTACCTTATTATAAAAAATTACCACTAAAATGTGTTACATATGAGAACCCAAAATAAGAAAAGTAAAAGTTCAATCATTAAGCGTATACTAAAATTAATAGAGAAAGTTCTAGTGATATTGATTCAAATATTTTATGATGAAATGAAGACGTATATTTATATAATAAATAAAAAGCGCTAAGTTTTTGGTATTATAGGGGGAGTCGGTAGTTATGGAACACAAAATGATCGGACAAGGTAATACTGCCAACGTTTATGAGTGGGAAGATGGAAAGGTATTAAAATTATTCCATCAAGGATGTTCTATCGATTCTGTTAAAAGAGAGTATGAGAATGCAAAGAGATTGAATTTGATGAACTTTCCAAAGCCAATGGTGTTTGATATTGTTACAGTCTCAGAGCAAAA
Source organism: Lachnoclostridium sp. (assembly GCF_031997925.1). Taxonomy (NCBI): domain Bacteria; kingdom Bacillati; phylum Bacillota; class Clostridia; order Lachnospirales; family Lachnospiraceae; genus Lachnoclostridium; species Lachnoclostridium sp. Next base: position 9,000 of record NZ_DAMADT010000056.1, read on the forward strand.
TGGTATTTTATATGATAAAGTGAATGGAAATTGCATGTTTGATTGGCTTATGGCTACTGGAGATATGAAAGGCTGTGCTGAGAAGATAGCACAGCTACAAGATAAAATTAATGAGAATAAAGCATATGAATTTATGTACTATAAAGAATTCTTGCGTAACAATCTACAGCGCTTTGTACTTACAGGAGGTATGGAAGCTAAAAGCCAAGGTGAAGAGATGCTTCACTTGCTTACAACTTTAAAAGATGGAGAGAATTTATGCCATGGAGATTATCATCCGGGCAATATTTTTATAGAAGAGGATAAGGTATCTGTTATTGACTTTATGAACTGTTGTAGGGGACCTAGAGAATATGATATTGCTAGGAGTCTATATTTAATTCAATACTCACCGATTCCGCAAAATATGCCTGGGGTAGAGGAAGTATTAAAGGTTAGAGAGCAATTAGCAGATTATTACCTGAATTATATGAAGGTGAGTAGAGAAGAGCTGAAAGATTATTTAACTGTTATTACCGTCTCAAGAGGTGGCGAGTAGTATTATAGGAAAATAAGTGTGAAAGTAAAAGCAATATTCATGATAAGCGTTCTCTTGCAAGCAAGACAAAAGTAACGAAGAAATGAGGAAAACTATGTATAAAATCTTAATGATAGAAGACGACATGACCATTGCAAAGGCAATTAAAGAACATCTGTGCAAATGGGGTTATGAAACAGAATATATCACCGATTTTCAGAATGTAACAGAGCAGGTAATAAAGTTCGAACCTCATCTAGTTTTATTAGATGTTTATCTGCCTTATTATAATGGCTTTCATTGGTGTAGTGAGATAAGACGGGTATCGAAAGTGCCCGTAGTGTTTTTGTCATCCGCTGCAGATAATATGAACATCGTGATGGCGATGAATATGGGGGGAGATGACTTCATAGCAAAGCCAGTAGACCTTAATGTACTGACTGCAAAAGTTCAGGCAATTCTTCGAAGAACCTATTCTTTTCAAGGGCAATTAAATGCGATTGAACATAATGGAGCAATTTTAAATCTCAGTGATATGTCTATGATTTGTGGACATGAAAAGGTAGAGTTAACAAAAAATGAGTTCCGTATTATGCAAATCTTAATGGAGAATATCGGACGTGCTATTACAAGAGAAGCGATTATGGAACGATTATGGGAAAATGATAGCTTTGTTGATGATAATACTTTAACTGTTAATGTGAATAGACTTCGAAAAAAGCTAGATGATGCAGGATTAGAAAATTATATTACTACCAAAAAGGGCGTTGGGTACATGGTAATGTAGGTATAAGCAGGAGAAGAAGATGGAGAAATCAAGAAAGAATAGGAAACAGAGTATCAAACAAGTATTTAAGCTCTTAGTTTCTTATATAAAAAGACATATCTCAATCATTGTATCCGCAGGGATTACGATAGTACTATTTCTTATTGTATTTAGTTTGTATGATCTTCCAGCCGAAGCGGTTTTGTATGCCACTGTATTATCCATAGTGGCAGTTAGTTTATTTGGTATGATCCGTTTTTATTTCTACTATAAGAGACAGCAAAAACTTCAATGGTTAAAGCATACAATTACCCTATCAGAGGAAGAATTTCCACAGCCACAAGATAGGATAGAGGAAGATTATCAAGAAATTATCCGTATCCTAAGTGAAAGGTATACAAAGATGTATTCTGATGTGGATGAAAAATTATCAGACATGATGGACTATTATACTATGTGGGTACATCAGATTAAGACACCAATTGCAGCAATGCGTTTGCTGTTGCAGAGTGAAGAAATGTCCATGTCGGAGGAATTACAGGATCAATTATTTAAAATAGAACAATATGTAGGAATGGTACTTCAATACTTGCGTGTTGAGAGTATGTCAGGAGATTTGTTATTATCACGGTATGACCTTGATGATATTGTGAAGCAGGCTATAAAAAAGCATACAAAGTCATTTATCAGAAAGAAGATTACATTATATTATGAAGAAATTCATAAAAAAGTTTTAACAGACGAAAAATGGCTGGTTTTTGTGATAGAACAGTTAATTTCCAATGCATTAAAATACACGAATTCAGGCAGCATCTCCATCTATTTAGATACTGAACTTGAAGATACCTTAGTAATAGAAGATACCGGTATCGGTATTTGTCCTGAGGATTTACCAAGAGTATGTGAGAAAGGTTACACCGGATATAATGGCAGAGCAGATAAAAAATCTACTGGAATCGGCTTATATCTTTGCAAACGTATCTTAAATAAGTTATCGCACACTATGACGATAACCTCCGAAGTTTCGAAAGGGACAAAGGTGTATATAGGCTTGGCTATAAAAGAATTAATCGTGGAATAAATCGTGAAATAATAAAAAATAGATTATTTATGGTAAGGAGAAGCTCGCAAAGCGCTTTGCCACAAGAAAAGTTCAACAAGCGTACTTTTCTTTAATATATTACAATAATGTAAGTTTGAAAAAGAGAATGTAAGCCAAAGCGATGGCTACACATTCTCTTTCTCTGTTATACTAACACCATATTCGTGATAGAAAATTTTTAGGAGGATAACATGTCATTATTAGAAGTTAAAAATTTAAAAAAAATATATACCACACGATTTGGTGGAAATCAGGTTCAAGCTTTATCGAATGTCTCATTTTCGGTTGAGCAAGGAGAATACGTTGCCATTATGGGTGAGTCCGGATCTGGAAAAACCACCTTACTAAACATCTTAGCTTCTCTTGATAAGCCAAGCAGCGGAGAAGTATTATTAGATGGAAAGGGCCTTAACACGATAAAAGAGTCTGAGATTTCAGCTTTCCGTCGTAATAATTTAGGTTTTGTATTTCAAGATTTTAATTTACTTGATACATTTTCCCTACAGGATAATATATTTTTACCTTTAGTTTTATCCGGAAAGCAGTATGACGAGATGCAAGGTAGACTTCAAAAAATTGCTGCAAGATTAGGTATCTCGGATTTGTTAAACAAATATCCTTATGAGGTATCTGGAGGACAGAAACAAAGGGCTGCAGTTGCCAGAGCATTAATAACAAATCCACGTTTAATTCTTGCGGACGAGCCAACAGGCGCGCTTGATTCCAGAGCTACCGATAGTTTACTTAAGGTATTTACAGAACTCAATGACGAAGGCCAGACTATTTTAATGGTAACCCATAGTACTAAGGCTGCAAGCCATGCCAAAAGAGTACTTTTTATCAAGGATGGTGAGGTAT
>NZ_DAMADT010000057.1:0-10129 GCF_031997925.1 Lachnoclostridium sp.
GTGGTGTGAGAGGTCGGAAATTTCTCAGTTAGGGAAATTTCCTCCTACTCGATTAAAGAAAGGATTATGTAGATGGAAGGATTCGATTTTTCAAAAGAATATGGAATCGTGCTGGAAGGTGGAGGTGCCAAGGGAGCTTACCAAATTGGAGTTTGGAAGGCAATGAAGGAGCTGGGTATCAAAATTAAGGGAATCAGTGGAGTATCCGTAGGAGCGTTAAATGGAGCTCTCATCTGCATGGGAGATATTGATAAGGCTATCAAGCTTTGGGAGAGCATAACTTATGATAGAGTTATGGAAGTTGATAATCAACAGATGGAACATCTAATGAAACGTGAGTTAAAGCAGTTAAAATTGGTAGACTTAACTAAGACAGGAATAAGGGTTCTTGCTTCCAGGGGTTTTAATGTTACGCCATTAAGAAGTATGATAGATGAAGTTGTTGATGAAGATGGAATTCGTAACTCTAACATTGAATTTTATTTGGGAACATTTTGCCTTAGTGATATGAAGCAACTAGAAATCTGTGTTGCAGAAGCAGAACCGGAGAAACTAAAAGACTATCTTTTAGCAAGTGCATATTTCCCTGCATTTAAAAATGAAAAGCTTCATGGGCTTAGCTATGTAGACGGTGGAGTTACGAATAATGTACCGATCGATACTCTAATTAAAAATGGCTATAAAGATATCATTGTGGTTCGTATCTACGGTGTTGGCGTAGAGAGACGTGTGAAGATTCCGGGAGATGTTCTAGTAACAACAGTTGCTCCGAGGGTGGATCTAGGTAGTATTTTAGAATTTGATGGTAAAAAGTCTATGCGGAATATAACGATTGGCTATTATGATGCAATGAGAGTATTCAAATCCTTAAAGGGAAAGATATATTATGTGGATGCAAAGTTGAATGAAAGAGAATGCTTAGAGTTATTTTTAGAATGTCATCCAAGCGTTATAATGGCATATCATGAATATTATAAACTGGACTACTCCAAAGAATCTCTTTATACTAGAGGCATGTTAGAGACGATTTTACCTCTTGTTGGAGATGAACTAAAATTAGCGAAGGATTGGAGCTATTTTGATTTATATCTTGCTCTACTTGAACTCTGTGCTAAATATATGCATGTTCAAAAATATTATATTTATACAGAAGAAGAGCTGACTGAAAAGATAAAGATAAAATATGAGCTTCGAAAGAAGAAACTTGATTCTAAAGAAATACCAACATTTGTGCAGCTTGCACTTGGTTTAATAACGATACGAAATTAAAATACAGAAGAGAATATTTATTAATAGAACAGAATAAATATTTACATTATTCTTGACTTTTCCAATCTATCACATATAATGTATAAATAGGAATTTCAGAAGTATAATTATACAGCCTATTATGGTAGAATTGGAGGGAATATGAATTTAAAAGGACGTTCTTTTCTTACATTGAAGGATTTTACGCCAGAAGAGATTATTCATTTATTAGACTTGGCAGCAAAACTAAAAGAAAAGAAGAAACAAGGAATTACAGGTAATAGTTTAAAGGGGAAAAACATAGCGTTAATTTTTGAGAAACCATCTACCCGTACCAGATGCGCATTTACAATTGGATGTATTGATGAGGGGGGTCATCCAGAATATCTTGGAAGAGATGACATCCAACTAGGGCATAAGGAGAGCGTGGAAGATACCGCTCGAGTGTTAGGGCGTATGTTTGATGGAATTGAGTACCGTGGATTTTCTCAAGAAACCGTTGAAAAGCTAGCAAAATATAGCAAAGTTCCAGTATGGAACGGATTAACGGATGCATATCATCCTACGCAGATCTTAGCAGATTTCTTAACATTAAAAGAACAATTTAAAATTTTAAAAGGGCTTAAACTAGTATTTGTCGGAGACGGAAGAAATAACATGGCAAATAGTTTGATGATTGGCTCCAGTAAGATGGGAATTCATTTTACGATCCTAGCACCTAAGAGTTTATGGCCAAAAGAAGAATTGGTATCATTGTGCCTTAGCTACGCAAAGGATTCAGGTAGTGTAATTACAATTACAGAGGATTTAGATGCTGTTACTGGTGCAGATGCAATCTACACAGATGTATGGTGTTCGATGGGTGAAGAAGATAAGGCAGCAGAACGTATCGCATTATTAAAACCATATCAAGTCAATGAAGAATTAATGAAAAAATCAGGAAAAGATAACACGATTTTCTTACATTGTTTACCGGCTGTAAAAGGAAATGAGGTTACGGAAGAAGTATTTGAAAAGTTTGCAGATGTCGTATTTGATGAATCAGAAAACCGTATGCATACAATCAAAGCGGTAATGGTTGCAACTCTTGGAGATTGAGCCATTCGCTGCTCCAAAAGGTAGTCGCAGCATGGGGTTAAATATGTTAATGGTATATTAAAAATATTAGTTTTTCATAGACTAACTCTAATGAAATATTAATTTGAATTTCTCTCACTAAGAAGGTATGATAGATACATACAAAGCAATAGGGTGTGAGAAAGACTTGTTGCTATACTACGCATATTGAGTGCATATGCACCATGAGCGATACTATAAATGAAACAGATTTATAGTAGGAGGGTTAATAAGAAATGAAAGGAGAGTTAGTTTATGAAAAAGAATCATTCCAGTTACATCTGGGGCGGATTACTCGTACTATTTGGAGTATTATTAGCAGGAAAGGCACTAAATATTTTAACGTTTGATATCTTTTTTGATGGATGGTGGACCTTATTCTTAATCATACCATGTTTTATTGGTTTATTTAATCATGGTGGTGATAAAACTGCTTATATGATTGGTTTATCAATTGGTATCTTTATGTTGTTGTCTGCACAAGGATTTATTACGTGGAGAATGTTTGGACCTTTATGTTTTGCAGCAATACTAGTATTTATTGGATTGAATATGATCATACCAAAGAAACATAAAGATCAAGACTATTCAGGTCAAAATTATAAGACTTATCAAGGTAGTGGAAGTACTGATCAGACATATGATAAGACTTATACGTATGAGCAGAACTTCGATGGCACAGAGAACGGGCAGCAGTCTGGTAATAATGGATTCACACAGGATGCAGGTGCCTCAAACGATGCAAACAGTGGGTATCAAAATACCTACCAGGGTGCCAGGCAAAGCGGACGATTCGCATGCACCGCGGTCTTAAGTGGTAGGGAATTACGTTTTGATAATGAAGTATTCCAAGGGGCTATGTTATCTGCTTTATTAGGTGGAATTGAACTAGACTTAAGAAATGCTATTATCAGAGAGAACGTTGTGATTGAATGTAAAACAGTTCTCGGTGGAATAGATATCTACGTTCCAAGCTATGTTAGAGTTGTAGTTAACTGTAATCCAATTCTTGGTGGTGTAGACAATAAGACAATTACTCCATTAGGAGCGAATGAGCAAACTATTACAATCTATTTGAATGCAACTTGTGTTTTAGGCGGTATCGATGTAAAATAGTACATGATAACACTAAAATGATGCAGGGCTGTTGAATAACACAGATACCAAGTGTGATTCAACAGCTCTTTTTTGGTAAATTAGCCCATTAAACAACGTAGTTGCGAATGGGTTACGAGCAAGTAGCGCTTTGTCAGCGAGCTGACATGCGAATTACGAGTATCCTTTGACTAGAATAGAATGAAATAATTTTATTTAGATTGGAAAGCATTGATAGGAAGGTAGGTAACAGGAATGGAAAATATCATCTTATGTGGTAGTAGTTCTTATGATAAGAAATACTATCTAGACGATAAATTTGATGGACTTCCCCAACAAATTAAAGATGAGCTTAAGATTATGTGTGTGTTATATACGGAGGATGTTGGTGGTATTCTAACCTTAGAGTTTGAAGAAGATGGGACACTAACATTTCAGGTTACTAGTGATGAAAGTGATTTTTTATTCGATGAGATTGGAAGCGTATTAAAAGTTAAGCAGCTTCAACATACCAAGAGAGAATTATTAGAATCGCTCGAGATGTATTATAAAGTATTCTATTTGCATGAGGAAATATAATTTTTGTGGGAAATATAATTTTATAAGTTACGATCGAACTGTAAAAAGGAGGATGACTACATGTTACTCGTAATAGATGTTGGTAATACCAATATAACTTTAGGAGTATTTGATGAGGATAAGATTGTAGGTACGTACCGAATTACAACAAAAGTCTCACGTACTTCGGATGAGTTTGGCCTTTTATTTTGTGATTTATTACATGTAAAAGAAATTGAAAGAACAAGTATTGATTCTGTAATCATAGCATCTGTTGTTCCAGCTATAATGTACTCTTTAACAAGTGCGATTATCAAATACCTTGGCATAACTCCACTAATAATTGGTGCAGGAACGAAAACGGGAATTAAAATACTAACCGCAAATGCGAAAGAAGTAGGGGCGGACCGAATTGTGGATCTTGTTGCTGCTTTTGAGGAATATGGAGGACCTGTATTTGTCATTGATTTTGGAACAGCAACTACGTATGATCTCGTAACCGAAGATGGAAAATTCACTGCGGGTATCACAAGCCCAGGGATTCGTATTAGTGCCAATGCTTTATGGAATGATACAGCGAAGCTTCCGGAAATCGAAATTTTAAAGCCAGACTCCATTTTAGCAAAAGACACAGTAAGCAGTATGCAGGCTGGACTTGTCTACGGCACAATTGGTGCAACAGAATATATTATTAAGAAAGTAAAAGAAGAATCTAAGTTAGAAAATCTTAAAGTTGTTGCAACAGGAGGACTTGGTAAAATAATTGCAGATGCTACAGATATGATAGATATCTACGATCCAAATTTAACATTAAAAGGATTGCGATATATTTACCTAAAGAATAGTTAGGAAAGAGGATAAAATGAGTTTTACCATAGGCAATGTAAATATAAACGGTAACTTGGTACTAGGACCAATGGCAGGTGTTACAGACCTGCCGTTTCGTCTCTTATGTAAAGAGCAAGGGGCTGACTTGATTTATACAGAAATGGTCAGCGCCAAAGGAATTTATTATAATAATAAAAATACAGAGGTACTTCTTGAAGTTGAAGAAAAAGAACGTCCTGTTGCATTACAACTATTTGGAGAAGATCCATATATTATGAGTGAGATGGCAAAAAGGATTGAGCATCGTAATTTTGATTTTCTCGATATTAATATGGGATGTCCAGTTCCTAAAGTAGTGAATAATGGAGAAGGATCAGCTCTTATGTTAAAGCCTGAGAGGGTTGGTGAAATCGTAGGTGCAATCAGTAAAGCAATCAAGAAGCCTGTGACAGTGAAGATAAGAAAAGGTTTCACAAAAGACAATGTAAATGCAGTGGAGGTTGCAAAAGTAATTGAACAAAGCGGTGGAGCTGCGATTGCAGTACATGGAAGAACCAGAGAACAATATTACAGCGGTGAGGCTGATTGGGATATCATAAAAGCAGTAAAAGAGGCAGTATCCATACCTGTAATCGGTAACGGAGATGTACAATCACCAGAGGATGTAAAAAGAATGATGTCCTATACTGGTTGTGATGCTGTTATGATTGCACGTGGCGTTCGTGGGAACCCTTGGTTTTTCTCACAAGCAAAACATTATCTTAAGACAGGTGAATTATTAGAAAAACCTAGTGTTCCTGAAGTTATCGATATGATGTTACGTCATGCTAGATTAGCTATTGAACTTAAGGGAGAATTTACTGCAATGCATGAGATGAGAAAGCATGTAGCCTGGTACACCATGGGCTATCCAAAATCCGCTAAATTAAGAAACCAAGTCAATGAGATAGAGACCTATGAAGACTTGGTAGTTCTTATGAAGTTGTATGAAGAGATGCTTGGAATCTAAAGCAGTGGATATAGTCATTAAAATAGTGACAAATGCATGTAAAAATAGTTACTGCTCTTTGTCGTTATTCACAAAAAGTCATAAGAAGAACAGAAAATAGTTGCTTTTCTGCATATAGTGTTATAATATACATTACAGAAAGACAAATGTACGCCATGCAAAAACATAAGGTGATTATAGAAATAGAGGAGGAAGTTTATGAGCAAGTTAAGAGTTGGAATTTTAGGTGCTACCGGTATGGTTGGTCAGAGATTTATCTCACTACTTGAGAACCATCCTTGGTTTGAGGTTACAACGTTAGCGGCAAGTCCAAGAAGTGCAGGAAAAACATATGAAGAAGCAGTGGGAAATCGCTGGAAGATGACAAAACCAATGCCAGAAGCTGTGAAGTCTATGATTGTAAAGAACGTAAATGAAGTAGAAGCGGTTGCATCTGAAGTTGACTTTGTATTCAGTGCTGTGGATATGACAAAGGATGAGATTAAGGCAATTGAAGAAGCTTATGCGAAAACTGAAACACCTGTAGTTTCCAACAACAGTGCTCATCGTTGGACTCCTGATGTCCCTATGGTTATTCCAGAAGTTAACCCAGAACATTTTGAAGTTATTGCTAGCCAGAGAAAACGTCTCGGAACAAAACGTGGTTTTATTGCAGTAAAACCGAATTGTTCCATTCAAAGTTACACACCAGCCTTAAACGCATTAAAGGAGTATGGCCCTAAGGTGGTTGTTGCAACCACATATCAGGCAATCTCTGGAGCGGGTAAGAATTTTGCAGATTGGCCTGAAATGATAGATAACGTAATTCCATTTATCGGCGGTGAAGAAGAAAAGAGTGAACAGGAACCTCTTCGTATCTGGGGTAAGGTTTTGGATGGTGAGATAATTAAAGCTGAGGCTCCTTTCATTACAACACAATGTATTCGTGTTCCAGTAACGGATGGTCATACTGCAGCCGTGTTTGTAAGTTTTGAGAAAAAGCCTGAAAAGGAAGAGATTATTAAGGCTTGGACAGAATATAAGGGACTTCCACAGGAATTAAATCTTCCAAGTGCACCAAAGCAGTTCATCAAATATTTTGAAGAAGACAACCGCCCTCAAGCAGCACTTGATCGTGACTACGAGAATGGTATGGGAATCTGCATGGGTCGTTTAAGAGAAGATACTGTTTATGATTACAAATTCGTTGGGTTATCTCATAATACAGTGCGTGGAGCAGCAGGCGGTGCTGTATTAAATGCAGAACTGTTAAAGGCTCTTGGATATATAGAGGCAAAAGAAAATTAAGATTAAAATGCTAAGCTGGAAGTAGTTTTGTTATCTTTATAAAGATGAATTATGAAATAATTAAGGGTGTACAACCAAAATTGCTAAGAAGTAAGTAACTATTCTTAAAGATTGGTTGTACACCCTTATGATTGTTAGATCAATTAAAAGTTTGTTTTATTTATCAAGTCCATATAGATGACGGATTGTGGTTACTGCATTTTCTGAATTTTTTGAGGTTACAATAATTCCAATAACAGGTGGGTCTTGCATATAACCTTTATATGCTTTAAACATAGGAAGATCTTCAGCATAGATTCCATATACACCTTCCGGACCTTGTGCTTCGGAAGGATACTCCTCATCATTTAGGCGAGTACGGCAGCTAAATAATCGATCGGATAATGCACTGTAAACATCCGTTGGTAATGCGTCAGTTAATGGTGTTAGTGAATTTGAAAAAGCATATTTTACAAATTGTGACTCTGGAGCTATAAAGAGATCAAGTTCGCCCGAAATAGAATAGACGGATAACTTTTGTGCGGAGGCATAATCGTAATTATTCAAGTCATAACTTGTATCTATTAAGATTCTCTGAGTTTCAGGATTAACATCAAGTAACTCATTTAGGTCATTCTCAAATTGAGCTTTTGTTTCTTCCGCTAGTGGATAATTAACCATTGCGACGCTAAGCACAGTTTCTGGCTTTGGTGATAGTACATCGTATAAGAAATAGCTAACAAATCCGATGAGGACTAAGGTGGCAAGTAACTTTTTTAAGTAATATTGCTTAAAATAACCCCACTTTTCAGCAGTATTCATCTCACTTAACTTTTGCTTTTCTGTCTTTTTTTCGCGTTTCTTATAGATTTCAGCATTATCGTCTAAACGCGTGTCTTTAGCATTCATAAAATACCTTCTTTCTATCTAAACTAATACAAGAAATTCTAGGATTAGTTTAGCATACAAGGGTGTGAAAAGAAAGAAACAATTTATAAAATATATTATAAATTACTATAAAAAATAGTAAAAAAAGCACATATTTCTATGTGCTTTTTTGATTTGTAATTGGGATTACATACCGTACATCATTGACGTTAAGTCAACACCAATAGTATCACCTACTGTATTAACAATTTCAAGAAGTCCCATAAATGAGTTAGACATAAACTCATCCATTTCAGTTTCTGTATCATAAACTTTCGCATCAGCGGATGGAGCCACGATCTCAGCACCTTCTGATACCTGATAAGATGCAGTTAAAGAGAATAAGGACATACTACCAGCTGAAACGTTAAAGGTTACATCTTGTTTTTCACCAGTTACACCAAAAGTTAGTTCAATCGATGTCCCACTAAGCTGTGGTGATGTAAGGTTGAAAGTCCCGGTGAAATGACCCTTCTTTTCATTAACAACTTTTACATTCTCAAAATCAATTGTAAGAGATACATCGCTGTTAGTTAATGAAGAGGTGGAGTCTAATTCATTAACAAAGAGCTTAATAAATCCTTGATACCCGCTTGATGCTTTTGTATAGTTTGAGGTAACGGAAATAAGTTTTTGATCATCAATTGCTACAAAAAACTCGATACCATTTTTATTTCCTTTTGCAGATAAAAAGGAAAATACCATATTAGATCCATCTACTGTCATCGAAATTTCACAACCGTGAAGCTCATTTTTCTTATCTACAAATATAGAAAAATCTGCAACGGTATTATCAGATGCTTCTGCAGTCTCTAACGTAGAAATTAATTCATCAAAAGTATTAACTGAATCTGAATTAAGGAGAGCAGTGTCTAAAAGATTTTTATAACTTTCTACGTCATAAACTCTCTTCATTAATTTAATTAGAATATTTTTGGTATCCTGCTCGGAAATTTTTGCGGTTAATTTATCATAAGTAGCAGATACATCAGAAGCAACAATATTCACATCTTTCACTAGTGATACATCATTAATATCGTTTGTTAGAATTTTTGCGGTATCAGTTAATAAACTTGTTAACTCTTTAGCATCAGTAATTTGATAACTTTCAATATCAAATTGTGGAAGAGATGCATCGTCCTCAAGAGCTGATAAGTTAAGTGGAGTAGATAAATAATCAGAAGATAATTCTGGAATACGGAATAATAAGGAATCAGCTGCGTTCTCAAAATAACTTTCTACAGTGAGAAGTTTGGTATCATTTGCAGAAAGAGTCACATCTACATTATGCTTATCTTCTTTACTCTTAATAATGAAGTTTCCGCCTATATTATCTAGCTTTAAGTCGGCAAAATATTCAGAATCCGTTTGCTTTAGCATAGAAGTTAACATATTATTTAAAGTGACATTAAAATCTACAGAGATGGTATTGTTCTTAAAATCGGTAGAAACTCTATTAGATAATGCCTTTTCGTAGGATTTGGCTTCATCTAATAAATAGTTTTCAACTGCAGATTCGAATCGTTCTTTTGGTGTAGAACTACTTCTTGAAACAGCCTCAATAATGCGTGGTACTGCAAATATTGCAATTACTATACAAGCAGCAATACCTGCAACTAAAGCTATGATACCAGCTGTTCTCTTGTTCTTCTTAGGCTCATTTGGTATGTTGCTGTATGAAGTCCCGTTCGTATGTTCTACTACTAAATTAGGTTCTATGGGATTGCCTGGTGTCTCATTTGTAACATTACTTTCGTCTAAATCTGACATAATTTTTCTCCTTTTACCATGTGATACGCTGAAAAAAAGTAGACAAAGTTTCTTATCGATTTCTTGCCTACTAATGTGAATCGCTTATTCCCGGGATGGGAATATTTAAAAGACTAATGAAATTATAGAGGATACTAATAAGAATGTCAATCAAACTGGATTAAAACTTCATTAAAGAATCTATGCGTATGTAAGGATATTGCATAGTGCTATCAATTTAACCTCTCAGGGATGTCCCCCGCTTCTGTAAGCAGGGATAAGGACTTGCCTGTTTTAAAATGCCACGTAGTGGCAATGAGGTAGAGCTGGTAG
>NZ_DAMADT010000058.1:0-9490 GCF_031997925.1 Lachnoclostridium sp.
GCACACTCGGGACTTGCACCCGCTAGAGCCCGCCCATGGCGGGCAAACTAAAAAAACCTTTTCCGTGTTTGGAAAAGGTCAAATAAACATATAAATACATGCAGAAATAAAGTATATGATTTAAGTTTTATTTACGACAAGGAGAAGCTCGCAAAGCGTGCTTTTTCTTGTTTATCATATACGAACTTTGAAGTTATCCCAAAGCAATGTAATTTATCTGTCTACGATTTTCCACAACAATTAACCATGTGAAAAGCATGGTTATATATATAAATATTTAGTTGTATTAATCACAGACAACGCTTCATCGGAGTACCTCTCTTTACGTATATTTCTTTTATGATAACATAATTCCCCTGCTATGTCAATTTTTGTATCCATTGAGAATTTCACTTATTTACCAAATACTAGTTGCAATTTACCCCATAGCCAGGGTATAACCTTCCTTCAATTCCACGATCACAGAACCAACAATTATTTCTTCTCCCCTATCGTTACCAGCAAATGCACCATAAGCAATATAATCGTTTTCTGTAATGTCTTGATAGGTATCAAGACCTGAAATAGTATTCCTAAAACAAATCCGATCATTCGCAACTAAGTTAGTCAAAATATGAGGTTTGGTTAAATCAAATTCTTTAAATGTGATATCTTCTACTTCTGCTTCCTATAATGATTCGTTACTTTCGTTGGAGCTATTAGATGATATATACTTCCATATTCTGGCCAGCCTTTTTTCTCAATATGCGCATTATACACTTCTTCCATGTCAAAATTGCCAATGCATAACTGGCACGCACGATTACTTAACCCCTTCCTAAGTTCTAGGGCACGGTTAAAACTACTAGGTACGGTTGTCTTATGCTTGATAGGAACCCAAATTTCACCTCGCTTTTCTCCTTTTCTATGGTTACCGTAATACATCTCAAATGCAGTCTTATTGATTAATTCATAACCGGAGTTTGGAAGCCATTCTGAATAAATCCTTTCCACCGTTTTTTTAATCCAAACATTACTAAGGCTAATACACTAAGCGAAGAAGATATTAATAAAATTAATAACTTAAATGAACAATATGATTTAGATATAAGTATAAAGACATTAGGTGATGAAGATAAAATATTAAATGAACTGAACAATTTAGAAGAACAATTAAAACTTATTGATCTTATTAGCCAACAAAAAAATAACACTATTAATGTATTGATAGATTCAAATAATTCAAGAACAGCAAAAGTTACGATTAAAAGGCACTATAATTTAGGCTTAAATTTTGATTTTGTTACAATCGGAGTTAAGGTACCATTTTCAGAAGAAACATGGGTAGTTAACTTTAATCTCTTATAAAATAGATTAGAATCTTCTTAATAAGAGTAGCTCTTTTATTCTCTATATTATAGAACACAATAGATCATCTATTTACTGCTTTTACTTAGATTCATCATTTTTCTATAATTTTTCCCCTTTTAGTGACAGAAAATCAATTCGAAGAATTATAGCAGCGGACACTTGACGAACGACGGAACATGACTATTACATATTTAAGCCTTCTGCTTCATTGTACAAATTATTTTACAGGGGAATTTACCAAAAGATACCGAGGCAACCGGAGTCTTTTTGATATTTAAAAAAACAATATCACTATGAAAGACAATACCTGGACCAATGGGTAGCTGAATATGTAGAACTTGAGCTATTTGCGATTATGCACCATACTGCTGTTAATGAACTGGATATATTCGAGAAATCAATGACCAAGAGAGAGTTGTACATAACCGAATCATTAACCTCTGTGCTATATGAATATGACCGACCACGATATTTTAGATATAGTTAAACAGATAAAACTTTCCTATCATATCAGACTAAAATGTATCCATCCCGACTTTTGAAATAATCTCGGGTATTAACTTCTATTATATAACAAAGCAGCCAGACTATAAAAAAGGTTGACTGCTTAATTCATGACAAGGAAAAGCACGCTTCGCGAACTTTTCCTTGTTTCTGATAATTATTTTAAATCTCTATTATTGTGTTTCATATACTCTTCTACCATCTTATAGTATTTATTGTCAGGTTCTCCATTCTCATAATAGAATTCCAATGACTGTACATGAGTCAAAACTCCATCAATCTCAACGATATCTGTATTTTGATATAAAACTTCATCGGTGTCCGACCCAGGAAATTCTCCATAAAGCATGCACCTTACTTTCATACCTGAGAACTTCGTATCATAATACTTAAAACCCGGAAATACTTCAGAAAACTCAGCAACTTCACCAAAAAAGTCCAGTACTTTCTGCCCTTCATTCCATTTAAAGGTGATACAAATTTTATCAAGTTTAAATTCTAAACCATGTGCAAAAATCATTGTCGATCCGTCTACCTTAAACGTCATTCCTGCTTCTTTTAGCTTTTTTACGAGTTGTAAAAGGATTTTCCAATCCTCTTTTTGTTTCATATCATTTGTATTGATATGAAATTTACAATTTTGATGCTCCATAGAGTAACCTCCTCTTAATTTTGTACTGTCATTATAACCGTACTCGAGGTATCTTTCCTGTTCTGAAGCATTTGGTTTTGTCAAGGAAGGTAAATTATCTTCTGTTAATTTTTCTTGCCAACCGCCTTGTATTTCTATTTTAATTTGCAAACGACTAAATACTTTAATCTTGGGATATATTCTTCTTACCAAACTTGGTGGAAACCCATGAAATCTTGTAAATGCTTTTGAAAAAGCTTCTGGTGTTTCATAACCATATTTTAATGCTGCATCAATGATATGTATATTGGAGGTCATAAGATCATTTCCTGCTAAGGAAAGTCTTCGATATCGGACATATTCCATAACCGTCATATCACATATATTCCGAAATAGTTGATTCATTAGAGTACTGCTTACATAGAAATGACTAGACACACGATCTAGTGTTAATTCTTCTAAAAGATTTTTTTCAATATAATCAATGATTTCCTGTAGCAACATTACACCATGGCCCAGTTCTCTATCTTGCTTCTTCTGCATAATCGTCCCTCCAAAATTAGTACTTATATTATATCAAAAGAAAGATTATGATTCCTGTTTAATTTGATTTGGTTTTGTCGGCTATGTGAATTTCTCATCTATCATTAATATTGGAAATTAAATATCACTTTTCTTTTCACACCATTGGTTTAATAAACATCGATCACAATGGCATTTTCTTGCAGTACATACACTCCGTCCATGATAAATCAATTGAAAATTAATACGATTCCAGTTTTCTTTCGGAAGTACCTTCATTAATTCTTGCTCCACTTGTACCGGATTTTTTCCTTCCGCCAGGCCGAGTCGCTTTGCAATTCTCAAAACATGGGTATCCACCGTTACACCTGGTATATCATAAGCATCCGCTAGAAATAGAGTAGCTGATTTTCTTCCAACTCCAGATAGCTTTAATAATTCATTGATAGTTGTAGGAACTTTACCGTCATACTCATCAATAATTTGTTTACAGCATTGCTTCATATTCTTAGCTTTACTCTTATATAGCCCGATAGATCTAATATGATCTTCAATTTCCTCTACTGGTGCTTCTGCCATTTGCCAGATAGAAGAAAATCTATTCCACAGACTCGGTAATACCTCATTTACTTGTTTATCCGTACTTTGCGCACTTAGCATGATCGCAAGTAACAGTTGCCAATCAGCATAGTGTAAAAATCCTTCCTTGGTGGTACCATATTCCTTATCTAATATTAATAATATTTGTTGGATTGCTTCATTTACCATTGCGTTTCCTTCTCTATAGATTCTTCTTATCTTTGTATTATATTATAATTAGTGAATTCAGTATATGGCAAATTTAACACTTCTCATACTAATATGAATAAGTTTCATATATAAAATGGAATATACTTACAATATCCGTTGATAAATGGTATACTATGTATTATCATAAAATGGTACGTAAAATGGTAGCAACCTATTAATATATGAAGCTGAGCTGATTTGCTAATTAATAATATATTCTAAGAAATCATGTTTCCAATATTGTAACATATAATACAGGTTATATAGAAAATGTTTTAATAAGGAAGTAGGCAGCGTTAATAAAGTCTTATAAATTAACTTATGTAGATTATTTAATTGTTAATAGGGAGGTGTGGTATTGGAAGTTATGTATGCTTTTACTGATGAATCAGGTAATCATGAGTTTAACTTTGACCAAGATGGAGTCTCAACGTATTTCATAGTTACTGCAGTATTAATAACCGAAGCTAGATTAAATGCAGTGGAAAACGAAGTGGAAGCTATACGAAAAAAATATTTTCAAACAGAAGAAATGAAATCATCCTTGGTAGGTAAAAATCATGCACGAAGACTGGAAATATTGAATGAATTAATGGATACCGATTTTAAAATATTTTCGGTAGTTGTTGATAAGCAAAAACTATTTAATGATAGTGGTCTCATGTATCAAGAGTCATTTTATAAATTTGTAAATAATTTAGTACATAAAGAATTACGTTATGCCTTTAAAAAATTAGTTGTATGTGCGGACGAAATAGGCGGTAATGAATATATGAAAAGCTTTTGCAATTATGTAAAAGATAATGAGGACATACCGAATTTATTTGGTGAAAGAGAATTTTATTTTCAAGACAGCAAAAACAATGTTCTAATCCAGTTGGCTGGTTTTATAAGCGGAACATTATCCTTTGAATATGAAAAAGATAAAAAAGAAGACGCTCCCAATTATATAAAGATATTGGATAAAAAAATAATCCGCATCGAACATTTTCCGAGGATAATTTCAAAGTATATTATTGAGAAAAGCACTATATCAGATGAACATAACAATGAAATATCAGAGATATGTTTGAGACATATTCAAGGATTTTTAAGTAAATATGAAAAGGCAGCAGATGAAGATAGGATGAATCAAGTTATAGTATTAAAGTATCTATGTTCTAAATTTTTAAATAACGATACAAGAAAATATATTCCTACGACAGAACTTATCAACAATTTAAAATATCGGACAGGAAAAGCTGTAAGTATGCAATATTTTCGTACACGTATTATTGCAAAATTAAGAGATGAAGGTGTTATTATAGCTAGTTCTTCAAAAGGCTATAAAATACCAGCAAAAGAAAACGAATTATATGATTTTATTAATCATGGAACAACCATTATAATGCCTATGCTAGCAAGGTTAAAGAAATGTAGAGATAATATTAAAATTGGAACAGGTGGAAATTTAGATTTATTTGATAATTCGGAATATACAACTCTTAAGCAATTTTTTGATATTTAATTAATTAGTAATCAAGTGTCAAATGCTGTTGCAAACAACAAATTTTATTTTTAGATATAAAAAAAGTTGTATAAATACAGGGAAGAAATTCACTAACGAATTTCTTCCCTGTTTTATCTTAGATTGAGATTTACCCCAAACTATAATTCAGTTTTTAAAACACTGTGTAAACATATAATTTCCTATTATCTATACATGCCACCTGGCTTTTCAGCTAAATTGATTATAATATTCTTCATTTGGCTATAATGATCAAGTATTACCTTGTGTGTTTCTCTACCAATACCAGAGTCTTTGTAACCACCAAATGATGCTCCCGCTGGGAAAATATTGTAGGTATTTACCCAGATACGTCCTGTTCTAATACCTCTTGCAACTCTAATTGCTTTATTAATATCTTTAGTAAATACACCACCAGCTAATCCATAATCGCTGTCATTCGCCATGTCAATCACTTCATCGATCGTCTTAAACTTAATAACAACGCCTACTGGTCCAAAGATTTCTTCTCTAGCAACTCTCATATCGTTTGTTACATCTACTAATAAAGTAGGTTTCATAAAGTAACCGCCAGCAGCGTCACCTTCGACAAATCGTTCTCCACCCGTTGCAACTTTTGCACCTTCATTTTTACCGATTTCAACATAGCTTAAAATCTTCTTTAATTGTTGCTCACTTACTTGAGCGCCCATCTGAGTTGTTGGATCAAGTGGATTTCCTACTTTTACTTTTTCAAAAGCAGCAACTGCTTTTTCCAAGAATTCATCGTAGAAATCTTCTTGAACAAAGATTCTTGATCCTGCGGAACAAACCTGTCCTTGGTTAAATAAGATACCTAATTGAATACCTTCTAATGCAATCTCCATATCTGCATCACTAAAGAAAATGTTTGCTGATTTGCCACCAAGTTCTAGTGTGGAAGGTATCAGATTCTGTGCAGCGGATATTCCAACTTCTCTACCAACTTCTGTTGAACCAGTAAATGCTAGCTTATCAAGTCCTTTATGATGCTGTAAATATTCACCGCTCTTAGAGCCTTTACCAGTGATAATGTTAATTACTCCTTTTGGTACAACATTTTCAATTAATCTCATTAATTCCAATACACTAAGTGAAGTTGTGCTAGATGGTTTAAATACACTAACATCACCTGCCGCAAGTACTGGAGCTAACTTCCAAGCTGCCATTAAAAATGGGAAGTTCCATGGTACTATTTGACCAACCACACCGATTGGCTCTCTAAGAATTAAATTGAGAGTATTTTCATCTATCATAGTAGAGGTACCCTCTTCTGCTCTTATAACACCTGCAAAATATCTAAAATGATCTGCTGCTAATGGAATATCTGCACCAGTTGTTTCTCTAATTGGTTTTCCGTTATCCATAGTTTCAACTGTTGCTAAAAATTCGGCATTTTCATCAATGATGTCTGCTATCTTATTCAGTACGGCTGCTCTTTCTACAGGAGTTGTTTTCCCCCATGTTTTAAATGCCTCTCTTGCAGAAGCAATTGCTTCGTCAACATCACTATTTGTAGCATCCGCGATTTCAGCTAAAAACTCTCCATTCGAAGGATTGTAAGTTTTAATAGTTGCACCATCCGATGCATCTTTCCATTCTCCATTGATATATAGTTTATATTTGTTTTGTAATTGAATATTCATAACCTACCTCCATATTCCATAATAATAGTTCTGTAACTATTAAGCTCTGAAATTGTATATTATTATTCATTTCGTAATGCTATTGTAGCACGATTTATTATATATTGCAATTTTGATATTAAATTAACTATTTATATTGTTAAATATCAGACATATTTCTATATATTTACAAAAATGGCTTATATAAGTGCAGCAAACACCTATATAAGCCTTTTTCTATCGTTTCATTATTCTAAAATCATGATAATACCTTGTCAAAGCAAATTATTTTACTTATTCATAACAGAACTAATTTTATACAGGTCTCATAAACATTGCTTTCATTAGCTTAACTACAATCTAAACTTACGCACAACCTCGTCGATGCTACCAACAGTACTTTTTGATGTTGAAGACAGTTTATTTATATTCTCAGATACTGTCACAGTCTTTTCCGTTTTATCAATAATATCAATGACCCCTTGATAATTATCTTCTGACGCATGGCTAAGTGCATCTACATTTTGCGTAATTTGTTGTAAAGAAGTTATCAGTATCTGCATGTTTTCTTTAATTTCTACAATCATATTCTTAACAAATTGCATATTTGAACTATAATGCGTAGACTGATCTATAAATTCCGTATAGTTAGTTGTTACATCCTTCTCCATATAGCCAACTACGTTTTCAAAGCACTTACGTATCATAATAATAGAATCATTGCTTTTTGATACTATTTCCTGGATTTTTCCTGTGGCAAGATGCGATTGTTCGGCAAGCTTACCTATTTCTGTAGCAACAACTGCAAAACCTTTTCCTGCTTCTCCAGCTCTTGCTGCCTCAATGCTGGCATTTAAAGCAAGTAAATTTGTTTGAGATGTAATATTAAATATTTCTTGTGTCATCTCATTGATTTTTTCTACAGCATCGATACCTTCCATTGCACTATTAATATCTTTTTTTGTTTGCTTCATTGTATCTAAACCTATGTTCAGGTTTTCGGTAAGGTTGTTATTCATAGTGTTTGCTTTTGTAATTAAATTCACTGAAACTTCATTTCCACTATCAACTCTTTCCCCTATTTCTTCAACAATTCTTGCGATACGATTGATTTCTTCGGTTACTGATTTAATGGAATTATTGGTTGTCTCTATACTTGCACTTAGCTCTTCGGTTGTTGCTGAATTGGTCGTAACATAATCCATTAAATTGTTAGATATGGTAGATAGCCCATCGGAATCAGTAACTAAAGTTGCATTACATTCGTTTAATGTTCTAATCGATTCCGCTAAAATTGCACTCATAGAATAAACTGCCTGCGCAATTTTACCTACTTCATCCTTTTTACCAATATATGGTTTAAGCTCTTCTTTTTGTGTAAAATCAAGGTTGCCAACCCTAACAATTGCTTTCTCTACCTTTCCTAACTCTTTTGTACTTAAGCTAACAACTAATCCAATAACAGCAATTGCTATCACAGTTATAACCAAGCTCATTATTCCAAATAAAAGAGTTATTCCTGAAGCTGATTGATATACTTCCTGTACGCTATCGCTAATAACGAATACCCAGGCTCCTAAATTCTTATAGGTACAAAGCATTTCTTTACCGGTATCTTCATCAATATATGTAACAAAATCCATATCGATTGTAGGATCCGCTACAACTGCATTAAGGATATCAGCAAACCCAGATTGCGTTACTTCCTGTCCAAGTTTCTCCTTATCTGGATGAAACACATAAGATTTTCCAGTTGTACTTAACAGATAATACTTACTGCTTTCCATTCCTTTAATCACTAAAGAATCTAATGCACTAGACAATTGTTCTGCATATACCGCACCACCCACATGGCCAATTGCATTACCCCTAGTATCAAAAACCGCCTTATACATAGATACAATCCATTCACCAGTTGCAGGAGAAGGAATAATACCAGTATTGAATACATCATGGCTTTGATAACAAGCATCCCAAAGTGCTTGCTGCGCTTCTTTTGTTTTCCTCGCTTGGAATCCTACTTTAGATGGATCCGTATGAGTCAACATAATCGTTTCTGGATTAGAAATATAAAGTCCTTCTAAGTTCTCAAAGCGGCTTCCAAACGCTTCTGTATAAGCTTGAGCTTTTTTCTGAGCCGCTGCATTATTCGGATTCTCCAGTAAATCTACTGCATAATCTGCTACAGCAAAATCTGTTAACATATTTTCAGCATCTTTTAAATAATCTTCGATAATTTGAGCTCTCGTGTTTGCTGCATCTGATAACGTTGAAATAGCCTTTTCCCTTAGCATCTTAGTTACTTGTCCTGTTGTTAATATCCACATACTTCCGATACCCAAAAGTATTATTAATGCGGAAAACAATGTTATTTTAGTTCTTAATCTCATGTTTTTCATTTCTCCCATCCTTTATAAAATCTTTTGTGTAGACTTACAGTTTTTCTATTCACAGCCAGAAACTATATCGACATATTTATTATTATCATTAATCAAAGCGGATATTCGCAATCCGCTTACGCTACTTGCTCATAACCTCATTGCC
>NZ_DAMADT010000059.1:0-7170 GCF_031997925.1 Lachnoclostridium sp.
AATAGGTCGAGGGCTTAACCTAAAAGGTTTGTTTAAAAATCAAGAGTATATCAATGTGAAGTTTTGAGAGTATAGAGATATCTGGTATTCTATATGTTAATAGATAAATAAAGACCGTTGTATAATGGTCTTTTTTTGTGTTCAATCGAGAACTATATTACTTTTTTTTGTGATTAATGAGAATTATATTATTGGACTTATTTATCAAAGATTCCTCCCTAAAATCAACAAAACTTCTATCACATAATGTCGAATTAAGAATAAGATGTAATAGGACTGACATAGAGATGGAGGGATAGTATGAATGAAATATTATTTTCTATTATACAAATTGTTGTTGTAATTTTTTTAGGTTTAGTATCAAGGTATGTAATTCCATGGCTCAAAGTAAAATTAGATACAGAAAAAGCTTCTCAGATTCTTGCTTGGATTCAGACAGCTGTATCAGCAGCTGAACAAATCATCCGTGGGGAATCAAAGGGCATGGAAAAGAAAGCTTTCGTTACGGAATACATGAATAAATTATTAAAAGAAAAAGGAATATCAATGACGGAGGAACAATTAAACCTTTTGATTGAATCTACTGTTAAGGCATTGAACACTAAGGGTGGATTAAAATGACTTGTTTACGCTAGTTTCAGCAGGAGTTCAAGCTCCTGCTGAAATGTCACGTACTACATTTACTTGTGCTCTTATGCTATACTTTGTTTCAAGCATGTTTTTATATCATCTTCTGCAGTACTAATTGCTTTTATATCAAAGGTATCAACAAGATACTGTAAAACATTAGGACTAAGAAATGCTGGCAAGGACGGTCCAAGGTAAATACTTTTGATTCCCAATGAAAGTAATGCTAATAAATCTGCAACGGCTTTCTGCTCATACCATGAGACGATTAAGGAAAGAGGTAAACCGTTTACACTTGTCTGGAAAGCATCTGCTAAAGCTGTAGCAATCCGTATCGCTGAATAGACATCATTGCATTGACCAACATCTAATAACCTTGGCAGACCAGCAACTTCACCAAAGTCGAGTTTATTAAAGCGGTATTTACCACAGGCTAATGTCAAAATAATGCAATCCTCTGGGACCAACTGGGCAAATTCAGTATAATAGTTGCGGCCTGGCCTAGCTCCATCACATCCACCGATAAGAAAGAAATGTCTAAGTTGCCCGCTTTTTACCGCTTCTACTATTTTTTCAGCATAACTTAGGGTTGCATGATGTCCAAAACCAACTAAAATTTCATGTGGTTCTTCATCTTCTGGGAATCCACCTAATTCTAACGCTTGCTGAATTATTTCGCTAAAGTCTTTTTCTCCATTTTCGTCTTTCTTAATATGCTTAACTCCATCCCATCCAACAACATTTGTGCTATAAATTCTGTCTTTATAGGATTCTCTAGGTTTCATAAGACAATTGGTAGTCATTAAGATGCATCCGGGAATATTATCAAATTGTTTCTGTTGATCTTGCCACGCGCCTCCAAAATTGCCAACGAGATGAGGATATTTTTTTAGATTTGGATAGCCGTGAGAAGGAATCATTTCCCCATGGGTATAAATATTGATTCCCATACCTTTTGTTTGTATTAACAGAATTTCAAGATCCTTTAAGTCATGGCCGGAAACTATGATAAATGGACCTTTTTTAATTTTGACATTAACCTTATGCGGAGTCGGATTTTTATAGGTGTCAGTATTAGCTTCATCAAGTTTTTTCATTACCTCGATTGCCATTTCTCCGGTTCTCATTGTCCATCGAATCAACTCTTCAACACTTAGCTTATCGTCTGTAGTAGCTTCGAGAGCAAGAATATAAAAATCATCCAATTGATCACTATAGTAGCCCAGCGCTCTTGCTTGATGACCATATGCACTGATTCCTTTCAGACCATAGAGAATAGTTTGTCTTAAGGAGCGAATATCTGGATCTAGAGTATTATCATACATGATACCCGCTAGTGGAGCGTCCTTTAACATTTCGGTTTTGGTTTCAGGTAAGTTATAGGTGGCATGAGCGGTATTATTATGAATTTCACCAACGAGATTTCGAAGGGATTCTTTTACCTTTTGAGATTCTTTTAATAATTCAACATGGACAGAAGCGTCAAAATTAACATTCGTTAATGTTGTGAATAATATGTTTTCAATTAGAATAACAATTGATTTATCGATATGTTCACCTTGTTCGATCATTTCTTTTGCATAGCAGCTGATACCTTTTACCTGAAATACTAGTAAATCCTGAAGATTTGCGATTTCTGCCGTTTTACCACATACCCCTTGTTTGGTACAGCCTTTTCCACCTGCGGTTTGCTCACACTGATAACAAAACATTTCATATCCTAGATCCATACTATTTCCCATAAATAAACCTCTCTTTTCTGTATTTATCCTAATAGTTTCTATTGTTCAAGGTTTTTTATTCATTTATGGAAGTGAAAGGTAACTTGTTTTAAAACATATGATAGGAAAGTTGGCGCTTTCTGTATCTGATAAGATAGGATTATAGAAACTCCATAAATCAATTTTGACAAATAAAGCTATGAAATTAGAAGTACATATAATAATAGCAGGTATAACGCGAACTTCCGGTATGCAACTAGGCAATCAGGGAAGATACACGTTGTACCTGCTTATTATTAGAAAGCTATTTATATTTACGTTTAGAGAGGTGTAAATTATTTGTGTCTTTAGGGGATTAAGGAGCTATATCAATGCGTTTATATTAGGAATTTAACTTATTAAGGAGTTCTTCAACATCAATTCCATGAACACCGCAAGCTTCTTCTAATGTCTCCATCTGTGATGCAGGGCAGCCAAGGCAGTGCATACCAGCTTCCATAAGTGTAGAAGCACTTTCAGGATTGATTTTAAGAATATCGCCAATTACAGTATCCTTTGTAATTTCATCGGAGGTGCTTTCAGAAGTATCTTTTCCAAAGAATAAATCCATGTCTTCTTCTACTGTCTGAATTCCAGCGATTCCAAAGTTATTGACTAAAACATTTGCAACATTTGGGGAAAGGAAAGCAGGTAGTGTTGG
Organism: Lachnoclostridium sp.; assembly: GCF_031997925.1. Taxonomy (NCBI): domain Bacteria; kingdom Bacillati; phylum Bacillota; class Clostridia; order Lachnospirales; family Lachnospiraceae; genus Lachnoclostridium; species Lachnoclostridium sp. The sequence goes on from NZ_DAMADT010000059.1 coordinate 3,049, forward strand.
TCCTAAATGAATGTTTTTTACTCCTAAGTAAAGAAGGGAGAGTAAAACGATAACTGCTTTTTGCTCATACCATGCAATGTTATAGATGATTGGTAATTCATTAATATCATTTAATTCGAAGACTTCTTTTAATTTTAATGCGATAAGAGCTAAGGAGTAGGAGTCATTACATTGACCAGCATCTAATACACGAGGAATTCCTCCGATATCACCTAAGTCTAACTTGTTATATTTATATTTTGCACAACCTGCAGTTAAGATTACAGTGTCGTTTGGAAGTGCTTTAGCAAAATCAGTATAGTAATTTCTTGATTTTGCACGTCCATCACAGCCTGCCATTACAACAAACTTCTTAATAGCGCCTGATTTAACAGCACCTACTACTGCGTCTGCAAGTGCAAGAACCTGAGCATGAGCGAATCCACCAATGATTTCACCAGTTTCAATTTCCACTGGAGCTTCACACTGTAATGCATGCTTAATAATTACTGAGAAATCTTTCTTGCTACCGGATTCCCCATCAATATGTTGACATCCTACATAGCCAGCAGCACCAGTTGTATATAATCTATGTTTATAAGAAGCTCTTGGAGGTACAATACAGTTTGAAGTCATTAAAATTGGACCATTGAATTTTTCAAACTCTTCATTTTGTTTCCACCAAGCATTTCCGTAGTTACCTTTTAAATGCTTAAATTTCTTAAGGTTTGGATAATAGTGAGCAGGAAGCATTTCGGAGTGAGTATAAACATCAATACCTGTTCCTTCTGTCTGAATCAATAATTGCTCTAAGTCAGATAAATCATGGCCAGATACAAGGATACCAGGATTTGTTCCAACACCGATATTTACTTTTGTGATTTCTGGATTTCCATAAGTTGTGGTATTCGCTTTATCAAGTAATGCCATACCATCTACGCCAAATTTACCTGTTTCCATTGTTAATGCAATTAATTCATCAACTGTTAAAGTATCATCAAGTAATTTAGCTAAAGCTTCCTGCATAAAGATAGCGATAGCTTCCTCATCATAACTTAAAGCATTTGCATGCTTTACATAAGCGGAAAGACCTTTTAGTCCATAAGTGATTAACTCACGTAAAGAACGAACGTCTTCTTCCTTGGTTGCTAATACTCCGACTTCATCGGAATTGGACTTTGCAATCATGGATTCGATTTCATCCTTTGTGCTATCTACTGGTAAAGTCCAAAGAGCAGCTTCGGATAAGTTTTCTTTATTATTTAACTGATTGATTAAATTTTCTTTCATGGCTAAGGTTTCTTTCACTCTTTGAAAGAAAACTTCATCATCAAAATTGGCGTTTGTTATAGTTGTAAAAAGATTTAATGTAATGTAGTGATTAACTTCTGATGAGATGTTACCGCCTTCTAAACGAAGTTTTGTTGTTACCTCAGATAATCCTTTTGTTACATAGATAAGTAAATCTTGTATATTTGCTAAGGCAGCAGTTTTACCGCAGACACCATTAAGGGTACAACCTTTATTTCCTGCAGTTTCTTGACATTGATAACAAAACATTTGACTCATATTTTATCTCTCCTTTTTTATTTATTGCTTGTTGCTATGTCACTATTGTATTGTATGAGACATGAAAAATCTGTTGTTTTTACAACGAAGTATAATAATATTATATTATGAGTAAAAATACTTGCTTTCGCGCAGTGATATAACTTTCATCTCATAGAGCTATTTTGAAATAATATATAGAATATAAAAGATTATATAAGAAATAATTAGGATTTATGACAGAGGAATGAAACTATAGATAATAGAAAAGACCAGTAAGTTAGGTAAAAATAACTTATTGGTCCTTGACATTTTATATGGCTAGTTTTTAGTTTGTAAAGTTATCGAAATATCCCTGGATTAATACTACAGGTGTTCCTTTGTCACCAGAACCAGAGGTTAAGTCACAAAGAGATCCGATGAGGTCAGTTAAACGGCGAGGGGTAGTTCCCTGACTTGCCATATTACCTACTAAATTATCTTCTTTATGTTTAATACGTTCGGAAATAGCTTCTTTTAAAGCATCACCAGATAAGTCCTTAAAATCATTATCTGCGAGATATTTTAATTTAACTTCATTAGGGGTACCCTCTAATCCTTCCGTGTAAGCAGGAGAAACACATGGATCAGCAAGCTCCCAGATTTTACCCACTGGATCTTTGAATGCACCATCACCATATACCATAACTTCTACATGTTGATTGGTTTTCTCTTTGATTTGTTTTTGAATGTCCTTTACAAGATCAAAACATTCTCTTGGAAATAGCTTAATTTGGTCTTCTGTAGATTTGTTAGAACCTAATAATCCGAATTTTTCATTATAGCCATTGCCATCGATTGAAGTATTTAAGATATCATCTAAGCCAATAACATTTTCAGCACCAGCGGCTTTTAAAATTCTCTTGGTTCTTAGTCTAGTATGGATATCACAAGTAAGTACATTTTTTGTATACTCTAAGATAGTTTTTGGTTGATTGGAGAAGACGATTTCAACATCAGCACCAGCATCTTTAATAATAGAGGAGTAGTAGTCAACATAATCAACTCCGGTAAATGGATGCTTGTTCTCTCCAAATAATTCACGATAACGTTCTAAAGTAAGAACATCGCTAAATGGGTTAATTCCAGCTTCATCTAATTGGTCTAATGACACTAACTCATTTCCCACTTCATCGCTTGGATAGCTTAACATAAGAACTACTTTTTTAGCACCCATAGCAATACCTTTAAGACATATCGCAAAACGATTTCTTGAAAGGATTGGGAAGATTACACCAATTGTTTCTCCACCAAGTTTGTTTTTTACATCAGTAGCAATAGCAGATACACTTGCATAATTTCCTTGTGCTCGTGCAACGATAGATTCTGTTAATGCAATGACATCTTTTTCTCTTAAGGAAAATCCCTCAGATTCTGCAGCATCTAATACACTATTAACTACGATAGTAGATAAATTGTCTCCTTCACGGATAATAGGGCAACGAACACCTCTTGATACTGTTCCAACTTTTCTTTCCATAAGTATACCTTCCTCTCAGTGTATAATCTTTTTTAAACAAAGTCGTTTTGATTTTTCTAATTCTATAAGGCAAAGTTCACGATGCTTGCTTTTCTTGTTGTTAATGTCAATCGAGAAGCATACGGACTTATTAACCTTATTATATAATGAAATGAGTATATAGTAAAATAGGAGTTTCTACTACATGGTATAAGGTGTGATTATATGAATCAACTAAATATCTGATATTTAATTGTTTATCTATATAACTTTTAAACTTTTTGTTTTCTGGAAGCGAAGCAATTCTTTTCATATTATTATAGAGAAAACGAGCTTGATATTAATATCGTTATATAATAGTAGAAAATGAGCTTGATATTAATATCGTTATATACTAGTAGTAACAAGTGAGATATTAATATCGTTATATAATAGTAGAAAATGAGTTTGATATTAATATTGTTATATAATAAGAGAAAATGAGTGAGATATTAATATCGCTTAATAATAGGAGCAAACGAGTTTGATATTGATATCATTTTATAACAAGAGAAAACACGTTAGATATTAATATCGTTATATAATAGGAAAACCGGGTTAGATATTAATATCGCTTAATAATAGGAGAAAACGAGATTGATATTAATATCGTTATATAAATAGGAGAAAACAGGTTTGATATAATATCGTTATATAATAGGAGAAGACAAGTTTGGTTATAATATCCTTGAGGGACCCCCTAAGTCCAGTAGTGTTGTTCAATGAATTTGATATTAATATATCGTATTTTACTGAAATAATACAACATCTTTGTAAGATAATATAAGTAATGCGGAACTTCATTATATTATTTATAAAATTATTTAAAAAAATAGTTGACTTTTGTCGAAGAAGATGATATTCTATCTTAGCTGTCTGAAAAGATAAGAACTTATTATCAGACAATTCATAATAACTGAAAAGCTTTAAATTAAAGCTTGACATATTAGAATGCATATGTTATTATATGAAAACAGCGAAATTGTTTGAAAAGAGTAAATATTTCAAAAAACTTTGAAAAAAGTTCTTGACAAACAAAAAGCTACATGATATACTAA
>NZ_DAMADT010000060.1:0-4678 GCF_031997925.1 Lachnoclostridium sp.
CGATACAAATGTATCAGTGATTGAAACGATAATTGGTGCTATCGAAACTATAGTTGTTGAAATCCAGACTCAGGTATCCGTAATCGATACGAATGTGGCAAGAATTGAAACCAATATCGCAATAATTGAAACCTTACTCGGACATCTGCATGAAATTGAGACCCAGGTTGCCATAATTGACACAAATGTGGCGAAAATCGAAACATTACTAGGACCGTGTACGATACTCACAACTGGACCGATATTGCGAGATAATGGAACTAACAGTGTTGTAGTTAAAGTGTTGAATAATGCTATTGAAACTGTGACGAATGTTTCGTCAATATTGTTCAATATAGAAACATGTCCGAAGGTTGCTGTGGAAACAGTAGTATTTGCCCCACTGCCTCCGAAATGTTCAGATACCTTTATCTTTGGAGATTTATCGAATGAATTTGAGATACTATTCCTTGGTATTACCACTGAGGTGTTTGTTTCTGTCGCTGCACGTCGTGAATCGGTAAATGCTCCGATTACGTCCAATTCAATTGTAGAGCCTAATTCCTTCCGCTTTAGCGAGCTGTCATGCACTAATGATCCGCCTAAATGCCATAGATAATTTTAAATGATAAATTCAAATCACACCATAGTATTTCACTATGGTGTGATTCTTATTGTTTCGATGAACACATGAATTATTGCCACTTTTAAACTCACCTTTCTTGTTTAGTGTTATTTCATAGAAAGACTTCATATAATAAATCAGATTAAATTTCAGAAGGAATAATTATGGCATATTATAGCTTTGTCATGGTCTGTTACAATAATTGGAGTTTTACCGATAAGGCAGTAAAATCCTTTTTCGAATACTTAAACCCAATACATCAAAATAAAGGAATTGAACTAATAATAGTCAATAACGGATCAAACGATGAGACAGAAGCGGGAATTGAAGAATGTAGGATCAAATTTAAAGAGGTTTCAGAAATAAAGACAGTACATCTTGAAAAAAACCTGGGGTATATAGTCGGAGTTAATATTGGACTCTCCAACTGCAGCGGTGAAATAATCACGCTATTGAACAATGACTTGGTATTCTGCCCAGGCTGGTTTGACAGCCTTGCCAATATTTTCGACGCCGACTTGACTGTAGGCGCGGCGACTCCATTATTAACCAACGGATCTGGGGAAGAAAACATAGAATTGGAATATAAAAAACCAGAGATGAAAGAAGCATTTTTCAAATCAAAAGAGACAATGAATTACTATGCAGCAAAAATTATGGAGAAAAACAGTAAAGTCATTATCAAATCAAATCGTATTGTGGGTACTTGTATTGCTTTTAGAAAAGATATCCTGCTTTTGGTTGGTGGACTGGATTTTTGGTTTGGAATTGGAATATTTGATGATGATGATTTTTCAATACGTATAAATTTGGCAGGATATAAAACGGTAATTGTCGGTGGTTCTTTTGTTTACCACATCGGTAGTGCGACTTTTTCAAAATTCACGCAGATGAATGATGCAGCAGTAATATCCAACAAAAAAAAGTTCTTACGTAAGTGGAAAATAAAATGTACGGAAAATGTTGAAGGATTTTATGATTCCCGTGAAGATGTTCTTTTAAGAACTCATTATATAAGGAAAAAACATTTTATTCCATTTGAATTTAGTCAATTCAAAAAGCCTTCAGAAAAGTCTTTGGCTAAAAAAACGGATGTAAAAAGAATGCTTTTGGTTGCAGATTGGAATAATTTTAAATCCGGGTGGTTAAAAGAATTGGAACGGAATTTACTGCAAACCGATATAAAAAAGGAAATAAATCTATGGATTCCCGCTGAATATTTTACAAAGACTGAGGTGGAAAATGAGGTTAGTAAAATCATCGGTACTGATTCAAATGTAAATTATATCGAAAAAGATATCAACTCGGAAGATTTATTGGAATTCTTAAGTTCCTTTGATGCTGTTATACCGGTTACGGATGATTTTGTAAACAGATATATAATTTATTTGGCCAAACAGATGAATATTGAAGTATTAAGGTTATGAGAGTTCGGAAACTGGCAGTAAAGGCTAGCCTGGACTGGAACTGAAAAACTAAATGAATCAGCCTCTCCTTCTTTGATGGAAAGGCTGATTTTTAGTAGAATCTTCTTTTACGATTTTCTTAGATATCTATAAAATTGATTAAAGCATTCATGGCAGGTGTAAGTGCTTTCCCTTTATGGCATATTAATTGCCGCCATATAGAAATTGGGAAATTTGGGTTAGAAATAGGTAGAATTGATTTTTGAGTTAGCTCTTTTTTTACAACAAACTCAGGGATAAATCCAATACCAAAAGAGTTTAAAATAAGTTCTTTAATTACTTGTACATTTCCTATTTCATATGTGGGAATTATAAATTCATTATGTTCTGCTATGATATCATCTAAATTTTTTCGATAACTAATGTTTTCTTCAGTAAGATAAATGGGATATTGTTTTATATCAGAAATATTAACATTAACTTTACCTGCAAGAGGATGATTGGAAGATATATAAAAATTAGTGTTGACAGCGGATTCTTTTAATATAACAAAATCAGGGCGCTGTTTTTTGAAATCCAAAGTACATATCATATCTACCTCATTTTGGGTTAGTAAAGTAAACAACTCTGATGTCACTCCAGTTTGTATAACTATTTTTACTTTAGAGTAATGTTTTTGAAAATCAATTAGAATGTTCGGAAAAATTGATGTACAAATGGAATCAGCCATTGCAATTCGTATGGTACCAGCAATATCATCAGTACCCCCATTAAGCTGTGAGTTTAAGTCTTCAGTTAAAAGTTGGATGTTTTGCGTATATTGTAAAAATATTATACCGTTAGCAGTAAGTGCAATTTTATGCCCAATGCGATCAAAAAGCAAATGGCCTAATTCTTTTTCTAAATTAGATATTTGTGTAGAGACAGCTGACTGGGAATAACCTAACTCTGAAGCTGCTGATGAAAAGCTTTTTAGTTCTGCAACTTTTATAAATGTTTGTATATTCTTAAAATCCATTTATTCCTCCAAGCAATATCAAAAATATTGATGATATTATCAATATTATCAATTATATTTATTTTGTTTATTATGATATAGTAATTTATGTAGAAATTCAATATCAAAATGCTTAGAGGAAAAATTATGAAAAATAAGAGTCAAACAAAGTTAGGTAGAAATGGTATGTTTGGTAGTAAATGGGGTTTTATATTAGCCTGTGTAGGATCTGCAGTAGGATTGGGTAATATCTGGCTTTTTCCGTATCGGTTAGGGCAATATGGAGGAGCAGCATTTTTGATTCCATATCTATTATTCGTTTTTTTATTTGGTTATGTTGGATTATCGGCAGAGTTTGCAATAGGAAGGAAGGCACAAACAGGTACTCTTGGAGCTTATGAGGTTTGCTGGAAGAAATCAAAGTACAACAAAGTGGGAAAAGTATTAGGGTGGATTCCATTAGTTGGATCTCTTGGTATTGCAACAGGATACGCCATTATAATTGGATGGGTATTTAGATCTTTATTTGGCTCTGCAACAGGAGCTTTATTTAAAACTTCAAGTGCGAATTATTTTTCACAGGCAACTGGAGATTTTGGTAGTATCATATGGCATATTGCAATATTAGGAATTACTTTTCTTATTTTATTCACAGATTCTGTAGCAAGAATTGAGAAAGTTAGTAAAGTAATGATGCCGGCTTTTTACATACTCTTTGCTTTTTTGGCAGTGCGGGTATTATTTTTGCCAGGTTCCGTGGAAGGATATAAATTTCTTTTTATTCCAAAATGGGAGTCGCTATTGCATATTGATACATGGGTTATGGCAATGGGACAGGCATTCTTTTCGTTGTCAATTACAGGATCTGGTATGATTGTTTATGGAGCTTATCTTGGGAAAAAAGAGAATATAGTAAATGCTTCGTTACAGACTTCTTTATATGATACTTTAGCAGCTTTATTATCTGCACTTGTAATTATGCCTGCTGTATTTTCATTTGGAATAGAACCAACGTCAGGACCTTCCCTTATGTTTTTGACAGTACCTGATATTTTTAAGCAGATTGCGTTCGGTAAAGTATTTGCATGTATTTTCTTTATATCAGTACTTGTAGCAGGGATTACTTCGTTAATCAACATGTTTGAGGCGGTTATTGAAAGTTTACAGAATAAATATAAGATTTCTAGAAATAAAGCGGCGCTGATTAGCATTTTAATTTCATTTTCTATCGGTATATTTTTGGAGAATGAGTTGAGTGTCGGTAAATTTATGGATTTCATTACTATTTTAGTAGTTCCATTTGGTGCTGTATTTGGTGCAATATCAATCTATTATATATTAGGAAAAAATAAAATTGAAGAAGAGTTAAATTGCGGTAGAGATAAAAAATTACCAATGATATTTTCAGTGGTAGCAAGATATGTGTATGTTCCTATCACTATTTTGATTTTTATATTAGGTCTTATTTACAAAGGAATAGGCTAAATCTTTCATATCCAACAGCTTTTTATAATAAGTAAATTTGTAAAGCAGGCTGTAGATAAAAATAGGAGTACCAATTAACCTCATCCGGGAAGTCCCCCCCGCTTCTGTAAGCGGGGGTAAGGACTTGCCTGTTTCAGCAGGAGTTCAAGCTCCTGCTGAAATGCCACGTAGTGGCAATGAGGTTAT
>NZ_DAMADT010000061.1:0-3775 GCF_031997925.1 Lachnoclostridium sp.
AATTTCTCAGTTAGGGAAATTTCCTCCTACTCGATTGCACACCATTTCTCTTTGTATTTCTCAATTCGTTTGTTTTCAGGAATAGGATATTCCTTTGGTATTTCTGAAGATAATGCTTCGTTTCTTACTTCCAATGGTGTCTTGCAATGATATCTATCTTGAGGACGCTGTTCACTGTAAAACCTTATATAATCCTTTATTGCATATCTTAATGATGCTTCATCCGTGATTTCATACATTTGGTACATCTCGGTTTTAATGATACCCCAAAACCCTTCTGTAGGACCATTACCAATACAGTGACCAACTCTGGACATTGATTGTTCCATTTCCTGAACTTCTAGCTTGTTTTGTAAAGCTTTACTTGTATATTGGAAGCCCCTATCACTGTGAAAGACGGGTTCGCATCTGGGTTCGAGGCTATTGCTTTGTCGAATGTTTTAAATACTAACTTATTATCGTTCCTGCAACTCACTACATAAGAAACAGGATATCTATCGTATAAATCTAGGATTGCACTTAAATACAGTTTCTTCTTTTCACCCGGAATCTTAAATTCGGTTACATCTGTAGCCCACTTCTGATTTGGAGCAGTTGCATAAAAATCTCTACTAAGCTTATTCTCAGCTATTGCCTCAGGAGTAGAAGAGTTATATTTCTTCTTTTTTCTTCTGATGATAGAATGAATACCCAACTTTTTCATAATTCTATGAACTCTATTTTTACTATAGTTGCTATGATTAAAGTGATTAATCCATGAAGTCATTCTGCGATAGCCTAAGATATGATTAAAGCGTTCATCGTATTCTTTGATAAGCTCTGCCAGTTGAATATTTTCCAATTCCTGTTCCGGAGTCTCACGATTCAACCATTTATAATAAGCAGCTCTGGTTATTTCAAGCTGTTTACACATCCATTCAATGCTCCATTTCTTTGTTTCATGAAAATGTCTAATAGCTAAGTATTTTGGTTTGTAGCGTAGTTTTCCAAGCCTTACATCCCTTCGAATTCTTTCACTTTTTTTAATAATTCAACTACCATATCTTTTTCTTCAAGCTGACGCTTAAGCCTGAGATTTTCTCGTCGTAAAAGTTCTAATTCATCTACTTCATCATTAGTTTTGTGACGACCACGTTTATCTGATAATCCGTCTTTTCCATTAACATCATACTTTTTCATCCAAGAATAAACCTGACTATACGAAACATCGTAGATAGCGGCAGTTCCTTTATAATCTCGGTTATGTTTAAGACAGTATTCTACGATTTCTTTACGTTCCTCAATGGTTGTTTTTCGTCTTGCATCTGCCATATAGACCTCCCTCTTAGGATCATAATCCTTAAGTTCTCTATTGGCATTATAACCTTTATCCAGCGTCTTAGCACCTCTCTTGAAGATATGTTGTGTTTAGCAACGATATCATCTACACTTCCTTCGCCTGATAAAACTGCTTCAACACATATGGTTTTAAAATCAGATGAATAGGAAGTGTTACCTGATTTAGTGGCGAATGCTGCAATTCCGTAAAATCTGTATTTAGCAACCCATTGTTTTAAGGTTTTGCTTCCAATGTTATATTTAGTAGATAAATAGTCGTAGGAACCGAGCCCATCAAGATATTCCTGCGAGACTTTCGCACGGAATTCTGGAGTGTGTGGTGATTTGGCCATAAAATAATCCTCCATAAGTAGATTTTGGTTATTTATCATGTCTACTTATGGAGGATCATATCAGATCCCCTCCGGGTGTCTTTTTATGTTGAAATTATTGCCATAATAAGGTAGTATTTAGGGTGAGAGGAGTGATGGCAATGAGAATAGAGAATAAACTAAAAAGGTTAGACCAAATTTTTAAGCGTAAAATCCCTTTAGAATATATTGAAGAAGGCCAAGTAAAAACTAAGTATAATAAAGGATATGAAAGGTATCAAGCATTAAAAAATGAAATATCCATGTATAGCCCTGATGAAATAGAATATGTGAGGTTGAAATTTAAAGGTAATATAGAGAGTATGAAGAGGTTGTGGGATTATACAAATATTTTACCACTGGCATCTGGAATATTCGCTATAGTTTTTTCGATTGTAAGTGATGTAAAAGATCTTAAGGTTATGTTACTTTATTATGCATTAATTGTTGGAATAATGTTATTAACAGTATATTCTGTATTTGCAATTCTAGCAAGCAGAAATATTCACAAATATGAGTATTATTTGCAGATTGTGGATTTGGTAACGAAAGAGCGAGAAACAGAATAATAATAATTGGACAACTTATGAATTTATGATAAGAACAAAGAATAAATGCTTGGTATTATAAATTGTAAATATGGATAATGGCTCCTATAATTGTTGAATATTGTAATCAAATAGTGTATAATGTTGGAAATTAACTTATGTAGGGGGAAAAGCATTATGCCAGATAAACAAGAGAAATATAAGGACATGTGCTTCGTTATTATGCCAATTGGGGATAGCCATGCATATGATCATTATAAGCATGTCTATGATGATATTTTTGCAGAAGCTATAAAAAGTGCTGGGTTCAAACCAAAACGGGCAGATGATGATAAATCCAGTAGCATGATTCAAGTAGAAATTATAAGAGATATAGTTAGTGCGCCAATGGCAATATGTGATTTGAGTTCGAGGAATCCTAATGTCTTATTTGAACTTGGAATAAGACAAGCATTCGATTTGCCTGTTGTACTAGTTCAAGAAGTTGGTACGCCACGTATTTTCGATATAAGTACTATTAATACCATTGAATATCGTAAGGATAGGATATATCATGAAGTATTAGAGGACAGAAAAAAGATAGAAGAGGCATTAAACGCAACAAAGGATAATACGAAAGGTATTAATTCTATAATTAAATTATTGGGGATTAATAAGGCTGAAGTTAAAGGAGCAGGTGAGTTTAATGAATTAGATGAAATAAGGGTACTTTTGTATTCATTAATCAATGAGATTAAGGACAGGCAAGAATCTAAATATTTGCTACCAAGAGATAGCTACAGTGCTGCTTCAAAAGAGTTACCACCTTACATAAAACTTAAGCCAGATTTTGTAGATGTATCTGATATGAGTATAGAAGAAAGAATTAATGAAATAGAAGATTTTTTAGAAGATTATATAAGTATTCGACCAGAAGATGTAATAATATTAGAAGATAAGTTTTTTACTACTAGGTTAAAAGTAAAGAGTTCTAATATAACGAGAGCACAATCAAACAAATATATCAACAAACTTAATCAATTGTATGAGATATTTAGGCTTAAATCTTCTTAACTAGTCGCATACAAAATTTAAGAGCCGAAAGGCTCTTTTCTTTTACTAAAAATTCAAACACGAATATTGGCTAACACCAGATGACGTGATAAGGCTAGAGGTATCCGGAGATTTCGGAGTCCCTAAAATGGGGCTGTTTGTTGTCTCCAATTTGGGGACTATTCGTACAAAAAAGCACATTGTAGTTCCTAATGATACAATACGATATATTGGGAGAAAATCAATAAAATCAATGCTTGTATCACACTACAACAATTTAGAAAAAGCTACTTTTCACACTCGTTCGATTCCGATTAACGGCTTTTTGAAAATCTAGGGAAATTAATGGTTGTAGCCATTGAAAGAATGTAGTAGCACCTGAATGAGGGTGCTTTTTTCATGTGTTTGCGACTATTTTGGTACTATTGTTAGTCAAAAAAAGCCCTGCTCTATGATATACCCCCTGTCAAGTAGACAGGTCAAATATCTAAAACAAAGTGCTGAAAA
>NZ_DAMADT010000062.1:0-3167 GCF_031997925.1 Lachnoclostridium sp.
GAATATCCGTTTTGACTCTCATCCGGGAAGTCCCCCGCTTCTGTAAGCGGGGGACTTCCCGGTTTTAGTTCAAGCTCCTGCAGAATGATATGTAGTGGAAATGAGGTAGAGCTGGTAGCGTAAGCGGATTGCGAATATGGCAGAATAAGTTTCGTGGGCCAAAATAATAGTATTTTGAAGTTATTTAATAAATATTAGCTAAATGAAACAAGAATTTTCTAAGGCAAATATTCCAGATGCTAGCGTAAACAAGTGAAAATAAGAAAAACATGAAAATAGTTAAAGGAGTTGATAACGATCTAGTCAAATTTATAAATCCAGGAATACCTACTATATAGGTTAAAAATATCATCCCAAGAGATAATACTATGCTTGAAGATATTATAGAAATAATGATTCCTTTTCTATAAAGCAATGTGCCGATAACGAAACCTAGTAGTCCGGTAGTAAAAAGAAGGATCATTGTTTCCTGCGCACTAATTATAGTAAGAATTAATGCAGAGGAAAAAAATACGGAAACTCCAAGAAAAATACTTGAGACAGCTGCTATAGCAATAGGTAGTGTACTTAATGGACTTAAGGCTAAACCAAGTGCGGGTAAAAATACAGGTGCTGATTGGAAGAGAACAGCTATCGCTGTTAACATGCCTCCAAAACAAGTAAACCTAACGATATCCATTTTTTTCAATGATATACCTCCTATCATGCGATTCCATAAATCATAAAAAGAAATTTCATGAAATGATTTCAAATATAGTACCTTGGTTATAATCAGCCACATTCATAGAGCTATAAACCCCTAGATATAGTCTGGTTTGATCTAAATTCGTACCCAAGCTAACATAATAAGCTGATTGAGACCCAAAATTATAATCAATATCGATAACACTAAAATCATTTAGTTTACAATCCAATCGTACTTTGGTATAAGCTAAAACCCCTCTATTCGGAGGTTGAGATCCTTCATCCCGAGCCAGATCGGTAAACACAACGCTTCCTGTTAAATCGGAGATTTCATTCCCCATATATGGTTGAACTCCTGTAAGTGCAGTTGCTCCAAACTTATCAGGACGTGGATCTTCATGGAAATAGCTGATTAGAGGTTGAAGACGCAACACGGAAGTTTCCACTGCTTCATCGTAATATGCAATTGTTTTCTTATCCAAATCCGGATTTGCAGAACAACTTTCTATGATAGGAGTAGGAAATGCGCCTTCCCATCCTCGCCATCCAAGATTAATAAAGCTTTCCTGGTCAGGTTCAGATTCCATTTGAGAAGCTTGAATAAGTTTAGTAACCGGTATAGGTTTATATTGTACGAATGAAAAAATCGATTCTACCATATCCTGTCCGACATTTCCCACATATTTGATATACTGATTATAAAACCTTTGAAATGATATACCTGGTATATTGCGAACTCCTTTGGCAATTACCGTTAGCATTTCTTGAATAGGTACGGGAAGTTCGTTAAAACGTGTAACCACTTGTGGATTATCGACAAATGTATTCTTATTTACATCAATTTCAATTATTTTACCAGCGAATTCCATATTGTCTTGGCTTAAATTAAATGGGTCATAACCTGATCCGCCATCTCCAGTTGTTAAAACAAGTTTACCAGTTTCAGGTGAGAAGTTTAAGCTATTTACACCATTATGATTTAAAAATGGTCTTCTTAAATTAAGTAATGTCCGATGTTTTTGAGGTTGACCGTTGGGCTGTAAAATCCATTCTTCCACTGTATCAATATGATTGTATTGAGTTTCTCTATTTATCCATTTTAAGTTTAAGGTACTAGGGTCACACGGATTAGGATGAAAGGAACCAGGAAGAGCACCTGGACCTTGTGATCCAGCTACTGAATAGTGAAGATAAAACAGACCGTTATAATAAAATTCAGGATGGAACGCTAGCCCGAGCAGTCCGCGCTCATCATATCCGCCAGTAGAAACACCTAGTTCTATGATTCGTGAGCGAATATCCAAAAAAGTTTCTATAACTCCATTTCCTATGTAAAAGATCTCGCCTATCTGAGTAGCAATAAATAATCTTTCGATTGAGTCCCCCGGAAGTATAGCTGTTTTCAAAACAGTGGGTAAATTTATTTTATTAACAATGGGCCGTAAATGAACTTTGACTTTAATCATCTAACTTCCTTCTTATTTTTACTTTCTTTTATATAAATATGATTAGAACGGTTCTATTATACCAATCGGGTCGGGACAATAGGAAGCTCTAGAGCAATAGAGCGAAAATGTGAAAGTCTTGCTTAAAATAAAGGGCTCACCCAAAAGTAAAAAGGCTCACCTTGTAAGGTGAGCCTAAAAAATCTAATATGTGATTAGTTACAAGAACTGAATCCGCAGAAATTAAAAAATTGTTTACATAATTCACTTAAATTGCAAGAACTAAAATTGAAACACATAATATAAATCCTCCTTTTAAGTAACTGTTTTTAGGAACAATTAGATAGTAACATATTCGTAACATTTATGTAATACTTAAATAGAGGAAGTTAAGTGATAACATGGAATTATTGGAATTAATAATCGAAATTACAAATATCTACAATTTGTTCTGAAATAGAAATAACTTGTTTTGCTAAGATACTATATTAATGTTAATGATGATTACTTGTAGGATCATCAATTAAAGTTGCAAATCTAAAAGCATGTTTATGGCCATCATTAGTAGTAGTTACAGATTCTAGATAATGAATATGTGTATTTCCAATTGGAATAGCGGTAGTAGTATGGCCTTGAAAACTATGATAATGTTCCCTGAAAAAATCTGTTTTAAATGATACATCATGGTAGTGATCCATACCGTATGGTATTGCTTCTCCAGAAATAGTAGCAAACCGATGACTATGAAGGTCATTTTGTTCGGCTACTACGACACTCCCTTGAATTTCATGAACATGCGTCTGCTTCGTATTAGAAAGATATTGGTTAGAATTATCCATAATATAAATCCTGCATGCAAAATTTTATTACTATAATATGAAACGTATGAAAAGTTTATTCCTAACAATTATAAACTAGAAAAGGCTCACCTAAGTAGGTGAGCCAAAAAAATCAATCTTTATTAGTTACAAGAACTGAATCCACAGAAATTAAAAAATTGCTTACATAATTCACTAAAATTGCAAGAATTAAAATTAA
>NZ_DAMADT010000063.1:0-1959 GCF_031997925.1 Lachnoclostridium sp.
AATCTGCCACTTCTTTCATCAATTCTTCGATTTCATCTAGCTTTGTTAATTTTGCTTCATATATGCATATTTCGTTAAACATAAAACACCTCCATAAATTCTGATTTCACTCTCAGAATACAGGAAAATCTACTAACTATCAATATTAAGTTGCCGATGTACTGTTAATTATGTAAATCTACTACAATGGGTTTATGGTTATAGTACACTTCAACCAGACGTGTCTATATCCATCTTATTGCTTAAACTGTTAGAATAGAGAGAGCAACCTCCCCATGAGCTGAACCCCAAATGTTAGACAAACATTCTAACAGGAGGGGTTAATTTTATGTCTTTTACATGCAAACAAAAAATGCAAGCAGTAAATTTAGTCACTGAAGAAGGATATTCTTACAAAAAAGCAGGCGATGTTATTGGCGCTTCAAAAACGATGGTCATTGGTTGGGTCAAACTAGTAGAATTACATGGCGTAAAAGGACTTGAAAGGCGGGCATACACAACATATTCTGGTCAATTCAAAGTAAATGTTATAAGATATATGCATGATAATCATTTATCCTGCCATGCTGCTTCAATACACTTTAATTTGTCAAAAACTCAAGTTCAGCGGTGGGAGCGTATCTATTTTGAGGAAGGAGCAGAGGCCTTGTCTTTAGAACGACGAGGATGCTCAAGAAAAGGCATGCCAAAAAAGAAAAAAGATTTCGTAGAGCACGATGATTTAATGAAAGAACTTGAGTATTTGCGAATGGAGAATGATTACTTAAAAAAACTCAAGGCCTTAGTTCAAAAGCGATCCCTGCAAAACGAGCAGAGCAAATCGAAGTCATCCAAGAGCTAAGGCAGAAATATCCATTGATGGCACTTTTGCAATTAGCAGCTATTCCTAAAGCAACTTACTATTATTATGTACAAAGAAATCGCAAAGAGGATAAATACAAAGAATTAAAAGAAAAAATTAAAAGTATTTATAAAACAAATAGAGGGGAGTACGGCTACCGTAGAATTACTTTGGAGTTACAAAACCAAGGTATTATTGTAAATCATAAATTAATATTAAAACTGATGAAAAATCTCGGTCTACAAGGGAAAATGCGTCGCAAAAAATATAATTCTTATACTGGTGATGTTGGCCGGGCTGCACCTAATATAATTTCCAGGAATTTTAAAGCAGATAAACCCAACCAAAAATGGACAACGGATGTTTCCGAATTTTCTATATCTGCCGGAAAGCTATATCTATCTCCTGTCTTAGATATGTTTAATGGTGAAATCATAAGCTATCACATGGGATGTAGTCCAAACTTCAAACAGACGATGCAGATGCTTTCAAATGCAACGAATCGTTTTCCTGATTTATCAGGGCTGATCTTACACTCGGATCAAGGTTGGCAGTATAGACAATTAGAGTATCAGTATAAATTAAAAAAGAATAAGATTATCCAAAGCATGTCACGAAAAGGGAATTGTTTAGATAATGCAATAATGGAAAACTTCTTTGGGATAATAAAAAACGCAATGTTTTATGACCAAGAATACAAATATCGCACGTTAGATCAATTAAAACTTGCAATTGAAGAATACATAGACTACTATAACAATAGACGAATTAAGTTAAGATTAAAAATGTCCCCGGTAAGCTACCGGGAACATTTCGAAAAATCTATCGCTTAATTATATTAAATTTCGTCCAATATTTGGGGTTCACTTCACCCATCCAAAGTTTGGTTTCCTGCACAGAACTGATGTCACTGTGCTTACAAGCTTATGATAACCCTGTTGGTTGAAGATTACTACCCTGTTACTCAGGATTTTTACGATAATACAATTGCCAGACTGCAATTCCATCAGCTCTCTTGCTCCTGTGGACATTTCGGGTGTTTGACCATACACGGTTATTACTTCCGCAGCCTCAAAACCGGTGTTTCTAAAACAACCCTTCATATTTGCCGGGTCAAG
>NZ_DAMADT010000063.1:1969-2202 GCF_031997925.1 Lachnoclostridium sp.
TACAACGATTGCTCCTAAAGGAATACTACCATCTTTTTATCTCTTCTGCAATCTATAGCAATTATAACGATATCTTCTTCTCTTCAAAATCGTCTCTGATCTCCGGCATTTCATACGCTGTTTTATATTTCATCATCGTATATACAATCCGAATTAGTCTCCGCATAATACAGAGTAATGCCTGTATTTTTGTCTTCCGCTGATTTAGCACATGCAATAAGTACTTCTCCATC
>NZ_DAMADT010000064.1:0-2138 GCF_031997925.1 Lachnoclostridium sp.
GGGTGACATACATGAATAGTTCTTTATATGCAAAGCTTGCTGCAACGAACATTCGTAAAAATGCTAAAAATTATTTGCCATATATTCTTACTTGTTTGATAACAATAATGATGTTTTATATGATGTGTTTTTTGGCAAATAATTCTGCCCTCGGTTCTATGGCAGGTGGGGGATCACTTTCCATAATTTTAAGTCTAGGAACGATAGTAATCGGGATTTTTGCAGTAATTTTTCTTTTTTACACAAATAGTTTTTTAATCAAGCGAAGAAAAAAAGAAATAGGTCTCTATAACATATTGGGAATGGAGAAGAAGCACATTGCCAAGGTGTTGGCATTTGAAAATCTTTATGTTGCAATAATCAGTCTAACCTTAGGACTATCATTTGGTATTTTACTTAGTAAGTTAATGGTTTTAACGCTTGGTAAGCTGCTTAATTTTAAGATAGCGTTTGGATTTGAAATCTCTGAGTTTGCTTTATTAACTACACTGATTTTATTTGTTGTTATTTTCTTGTTACTATTATTAAGTAATCTACGACAGATTCATCTGGCAAATCCAATTGAATTATTACGTGGAAAGCAAGTAGGTGAGAAAGAACCGAAAACAAAGTGGATTCTAGCACTTATCGGTTTGGCTTGTTTATCAGGAGGTTATTATATTTCAGTAACAACCAAATCACCATTGCAAGCATTGGGCTTGTTCTTTGTAGCGGTAATCTTAGTTATTATAGGAACTTATTGTGTGTTTACCGCAGGTAGTATCGCCATTCTTAAAATACTTCGTAAAAATAAGCGATATTATTACAAAGCGAATCATTTTATCTCAGTATCGGGTATGATATACCGTATGAAACAAAATGCGGTAGGGTTAGCAAATATCTGTATCTTAAGTACTATGGTTCTTGTTATGATATCCTCTACAGTATCTCTTTATATCGGATTTGAAGACACTCTAAGAAGTATGTACCCAAAGAATATTGCAGTATCTGGATATAGTATTAGTGAGGAAGAAGCCAGAGAACTAACGGATGTAATAAATGAGATTACAAATAGTCATCAAGTAGCGCAAAAAGATGTGATTTCTTATCGTTACATGAGCCAAGGGGTGAAGAAACAGGGAAACCAGTTTCTATGGAATGACTCTTACGTTTATGGTGAAACGACTCTTTATTTGATACCACTCTCTGATTACAATAAGTTACTTGGAGAAACAAACACACTAAAATCAGACGAAGTACTTGTTAAATATTCGAATTATACGAAAAGTAGGTTTACTGACGAAACAATAGTAATTGGTAAAGAAAACTTTCATATTAAAGAAATGACAGAAGTGTCTAAAAAAGATATTTATTATAAACAGGATATGATTGATATCTATTATATCATCCTACCGGATATAGATACCTTTGAAAAAATTAGCAAAGAATTAGATAACATAAAAGGAGATAATAATAGAATCCATTTTTATTATGGATTTGATATTGATGCTCCAAAAGAAAAGCAATTGGAGATATATGAAAGTATCCAAGAGCTAAGAGCTCAAGAAGATGTTGAACTATACCAAAAATTTTATGTACGAAGTGTAGAAGACGCGAGAGATGAATTCTTTTTTGTCTATGGTGGTCTCTTTTTCCTTGGTCTCTTTTTAGGAACTCTGTTCTTAATGGCAACTGTACTGATCATGTATTATAAACAGATTTCGGAAGGAAATGACGATAGAGAACGATTTGAGATTATGCAAAAAGTTGGTATGAGTCAAGAGGAAGTAAAAAAGACGATTCACAGTCAGGTGTTAATGGTATTTTTCCTTCCAATCGTAGCTGCTGCTATCCATATTGCCTTTGCATTTAATGTAATCACAAAACTATTAGCAGTTTTAGGTTTAACTAATGTTGCATTGTTTACAACTTGTACCTTAGTGACCTTGGGAGTATTTATTATATTCTATGCAGTTGTCTATGGACTTACTGCGAGAACTTATTATCGTATAGTGAAACACTAATTTATGAGCTATGTTATATTTCATTCTAATAAACGAACGTATTCATAGTTAGATACGGAATTAGCATGTAATTTATGTTTATATATTACAATAATGTAAGTTTGAAAAAGAGAATGTAAGCCAAAGCGATGGCTA
>NZ_DAMADT010000065.1:0-1957 GCF_031997925.1 Lachnoclostridium sp.
GGGTGACATACATGAATAGTTCTTTATATGCAAAGCTTGCTGCAACGAACATTCGGAAAAATGCGAAAAATTACGTACCATACATTCTTACCTGTTTGATTACGATTATGATGTTTTATATGATGTGTTTTTTGGCAAATAACTCTGCTCTGCGCACCATGTCAGGCGGTGGATCGCTAACTGTAATTTTAGGCCTTGGAACGATAGTAATTGGGATTTTTGCAGTTATTTTTCTTTTTTACACGAATAGTTTTTTAATTAAGCGAAGAAAAAAGGAAATTGGTCTTTATAACATATTGGGAATGGAGAAGAAGCACATTGCCAAGGTGCTAGCGTTTGAAAATCTTTATGTTGCAATACTCAGTATAACCTTAGGATTGTCATTTGGTATTTTGCTTAGTAAGCTAATGGTCTTAGCACTCGGGAAGATGCTTAATTTTAAGATTTCTTTTGGATTTGAAATCTCTGGGATTGCTGTTGTAACTACATTAATTTTATTTGTAGCTATTTTCACCTTATTATTACTGAATAATTTGCGTCAGATTCATCTAGCAAACCCAATTGAATTATTACGTGGAAAACAAGTAGGGGAGAAAGAACCGAGAACAAAGTGGCTTCTGGCACTTATCGGTTTTGCTTGTTTATCAGGTGGTTATTATATTTCGGTGACAACTAAGTCTCCATTGCAAGCAATAGGCTTATTCTTCGTAGCGGTAATCTTAGTTATTATCGGAACTTATAGTTTGTTTACCGCAGGTAGTATCGCTGTTTTAAAAATACTTCGTAAAAATAAGGGATATTATTATAAGGCTAATCATTTTATCTCAGTATCTGGTATGATATACCGTATGAAGCAAAATGCGGTAGGATTAGCAAATATCTGTATCTTAAGTACTATGGTTCTTGTTATGGTATCCACCACAGTATCTCTTTATATTGGAATGGAAGACTCTTTAAAAAGCATGTACCCAAAAGATATTCAAGTAACTGGACATGATATCAGTGAGGAAGATAGTAGAAAACTAACTGAAGTAATAAATGAGATTACAAATAGTCATCAAGTAGAGCAAAAGGATATGATTTCTTATCGTTTTATGAGTCAAATGGTAAAGAATCAGGGAAACCAGTTTCTAAAGAATGACTCTGACGCTAATTATAATAGTGGAGCGCTTCTTTATATGATACCACTCTCTGATTATAATAAGTTACTTGGAGAATCAAAAACACTAAATTCAGACGAAGTATTTATTGAGTATACAAAAAGTAAATTAACTGAGGACATGATAGCATTTGGTAATGAAAACTATCATATTAAAGAAATATCAGAAGTGGCTAAAAACGATATCTTTACTTCAGAGGATCTGGTTGATACCTTTTATATCATCTTGCCAGATATGGATGCTTTTGAAAAAATCAATAAAGAATTAGGTGCCGTAGAAGATATTAATAGAATCCCATTCTATTATGGATTTGATATTGATGCACCAAAAGAAAAACATTTGGAGATATATGAAAGTATTCAAGAGTTAAGAGCTCAAGAAGATGTAGAATTATATCAAAATATTTATGTTCGAAGTGCAGAAAGCGTGAGAAACGAATTTTTATTCTTATATGGTGGTCTCTTTTTCCTTGGGATTTTCTTAGGAACTTTATTCTTGATGGCAACCGTACTTATCATGTATTATAAACAGATTTCGGAAGGAAATGATGATAGAGAACGATTTGAAATAATGCAAAAAGTTGGTATGAGCCAAGAGGAAGTAAAAAAGACGATTCACAGTCAGGTGTTAATGGTATTCTTCCTTCCAATCATAGCGGCTGCTATTCATATTGCGTTTGCGTTTAACGTTATTACAAAACTATTGGTAGTCTTTAATCTAACCAATATTGCTCTATTTGCAACTTGTACGTTAGTGACTTTGGGAGTGTTTATTATATTCTATGCAGTTGTTTATGG
>NZ_DAMADT010000066.1:0-1850 GCF_031997925.1 Lachnoclostridium sp.
TGGGGATGTTCAGAGGGAATCTATGCCGATGAAGTAGGTCGTTAAACTAGGATTTACTCACTGTGAGTAAATTATAATTAGAAAGAGGTAAAACATAATGAAAAATAAATTAAATAAAAACAAAGGCGAGATATTCATAAAGCATTTTTAGTTGGATTGGCTATGGGATGCATAATCATGTATTTAATACGTTAACTTAAGATTCAAAGAATTAATAGTACATTGAAAACTAAATATTGGCTAGTTGAAAATATAAATAATTACAAAATTCCCCCAAATACATTGACAAACTACCGCTATAGCGGTATAATGAATACAAGATAAAAAATAAGGAGGAATTTGAAAATGAGCAAATTACAAGAATTAAGAAAAAGCATGAGGATGACACAGCCAGACTTACATAAATTATCTGGAATAGCGCTTAGGTCGATAAAAGATTATGAACAAGGATGTAGAGATATTAATAAGGCTTCTGTATCAACGCTTTATCGATTGTCTTTAGTACTTGGATGTGAAATAAAAGAGCTTATTGAAAGTATTGAAGAGATTGAAGATGATATTGACGATAGAATTGTAAAACAAGCCGTAGAAACTGAAATGGACAAATCCTGTCACGCTGATTATGTAGAAGAATATAACACGCCTTTAGAATTTTATTTATCTAATGCAGAAGAAGATAGTTATATCGGATACTTGCAAGATAGATTCGGAATTAGTGAAGAGAAGGCAATTAAACTACAACGCTGGATTATTAAAGAAATAGAGGACGGGGTGAAATGAGAGCAGTTGTAGACAATCGGGGTAAGGTCTATAACTATTTAAAAGTTATAGAACAAAAAAGAGAAAAGATAGGAGAAAAGAATAGGACATATTATTACTGCGAATGCCTAAGATGCGGAGATATAAAATGGATACGTGCCGATCTAGTTACATCAGGAAGACAAGTTAGCTGTGGGTGTTATAATGCGGAGAACAATCTAGCTACTGTAAAAAACATAACAGATAAAGTATTTGGTAAACTTACTGCTAAATACGATACAGGAAAACGGGACAAGAACAATGGTGCTGCAATTTGGTATTGTGAATGTGAATGTGGAAATACAAAAGAAGCTTCTTCCACTGATTTAGACAGATTAGGAGTTAGTAGTTGTGGATGTATCGCAAAAGAATGGCAGTCGAAACATGGTAAAGAAATTGGAGCAATTATAAAAGAAGGTTGCATAGAAAAAACAAACGTTCGTAATTTGACTATGAAAATAAGAAATGATAATACTTCCGGTCATAAAGGTGTTACATGGGATAAAGAGAGAAACAAATGGTATGTATCTATAGGCTTCCAAGGCAAGCCTTATTATCTAGGAAGATACGACGATAAGAATGATGCAATAGAAGTAAGAAGTATAGCAGAAAAGAAAATTTTCGGTGAATTTTTAGAATGGTACGAAGAATACAAGCAAACAATACATAAGCAACACAAGCAAAACTAAATATGATGAAAGACTTCACAAAATCAGTTTATAAAACAATAGGAGGGGTAAAAAGAATGACAAAATTATATTGTGTAGAACAGGGAATATTGGGTAAGGACAAAAGTGAATTATTTTGTTTTGAAAAAAAGGAAGAGGCAGAAAAGTACTATAATCAGAATGATTATTGTGATAAGCCAGTAGAAAAAACATTTTCAGAAGAACAGGCAAAACAATTAATCGAAGATACTAAATTTATGATAAATCATTACTAAAAATAATTAAATCAAACTACTAGCTAATATTTAGTTGGTAGTTTTTTTGTGCGGTAAACTAGGATTTGGTGAGGTGTGAGTATGACAAGTGAATGTAGTGAATGTATTT
>NZ_DAMADT010000067.1:0-1680 GCF_031997925.1 Lachnoclostridium sp.
TGTAAAGAATGTAAGAAGTATTAATAAAAAGAAACCTATCGAATATAAAAAGCGATATTCGGATGATTCTTTCGAGATAAAATGTGTTCGCTATTTAATCAAATCGATTACAGATGAAATGCCTGATGCAAAAAAGATTCCTAAAAATGATGAGCAGATAGACAAGTGGTGCGACAACATTGAAAAGATGGTTCGGTTAGATAAGCGATCACAGGAAGACATTTATAATACATTAGTGTATTCGCAGACAAATGCTTTCTGGAAGCCGAATATACGTAGTACAAGCAAATTTAGAGAGAAGTATGAAACATTGCGTTCGCAGATGAAGAACAAGCAAAATAAACCACAGCAACAGGCAGTAAAGGCAAATAAGTTTAACAACTTCCCTCAACGTAATTATAGTGAATCGGATTTTGATAGTCTAGAACAGCAGTTATTGAGGAGGTAGGTAGATGGAAAACACATATGATTTACATGACTATGTCGATGGAAGTGTTATAACAAGCATTAAATCAGACAAAATAGCAGACATCACAGGAATGGAAATTGTAAGGGTCAGCAAGTATGCTAGGACAGGTCACATGTATAAATGCAGATACAGGATTTTCAAAAGCGATCAGAACAAAAATGAGTTACTGCGAAAGATTAACAACGGTACCGAACGTAATTATACTTCAGAATACGTTGAGGATTTTACGAGACAATGGAATGAAATAACGGAACAGTTAAATGCAAGCGGTAAGATTACAAATATTAGATTAGTGGCAAAGTAAAAGGAGGATGTATATTGGACAAATATAGCGTACATGATACAACTTTAATATTTAACAATATAGATGCAGAAGTTAATAATGAGAATCGGTGGGATGGTAGCCTTCCACATTACAAATTGTTTAGTCATACAATGCATGAGCTTGGTCAACTAGGGTTCTATGTTGAGAAAGATAAAAGCGTTTCTAAAATTATAAGAAAAGATTATTATTACGGGCGATATTATGGGTTAGAATTCAAAGCACATAGATATCCTGTAGGCTTTAAAATTGTATTTTATCAGAATATTAATTTTGAACATAAGTGTGGTGGTTATTATGACTTTAACAAGTTTGAAATGATGCCATATTTACAGAAATTGATTTTTAAAAAAATAGTTAATAAATTGGGATTGTATCTACAGGATCATGGAGTCGAAAATGAAAGCGAGCCAAACTTAAAGACAAGTGAAGAAAAAGTGAAATATCGTTTTGTAAAAAGTTGTCACCATGTACAAGAAAATATGAATTTTAATTTATCTGATTTAGACGGAACTACGTGTGAATATAGCTATAACAACACTGATAGGGATAAAAAGACAATATACAATGGACAGATTAAGTATTTTAGAGATTACAATGGTTATTTACTGAGAGGAAAAGTTTATCACAACATTAATAATATGTGGTTGGTGATTCTAAACAATCACGATTACAAGAATGTTGCAAGTTTTGAACTATTCGACTTTTCTGAAAAAGAAAAACTAGGAAGATTGGCAAAAGTAAGAACTCCTGAAGAATATTTAGAGAGAAAAGCAAAAATAGCAGAAACAAGTACTAGGGAACTAATAAAAGAGTTAAAAAGAAGAGGAATGCGTGTTAGTTAAATCGAGATTTACGGAAGTAAGAAGGTGAGAAATGAGAAACGTAC